>NZ_JBFUEY010000008.1:0-194537 GCF_056403715.1 Mesorhizobium sp. P2_F5
GACATCATCTTCGAGGACAACGACATCTATGGCGACGGCGTCAACATCGCGGCGCGCATCGAAAGCATCGCCAAGCCCGGCGGCGTCGCGGTGTCCGGCTCGGTCCGCGACAATGTCGGCAACCGGCTCGATCTCTCCTTCGAGGACACTGGCGAGCAGACGCTGAAGAACATCGACCGGCCGGTTCGAGTCTACAACGTCGACCTCTTCGCCGGCGCGCGACCTTCGCTGCCTGCTGCAACGATAGTGCAGGTCAAGGCTGAGCCTGCTGCCAAGGAAAAGCCGTCGATCGCTGTGCTGCCGTTCAACAACATGAGCGGCGACCCGGAGCAGGAATACTTCTCCGACGGCATCACCGAGGACATCATCACCGATCTCTCGAAAATCTCCGGCCTGTTTGTGGTCGGCCGCAACACAGTGTTCACCTACAAGGGCAAGTCGGTGAAGCTGCAGCAGGCGGCACAAGAGCTTGGCGTGAAGTTTCTTCTCGAAGGCAGCGTCCGCAAGGCAGGCCAGCGCGTGCGCATCACCGGCCAGCTCATCGATGGCGCGACCGGCGGCCATCTTTGGGCTGATCGCTATGACCGCGACCTCACCGATATTTTTGCGATCCAGGACGAGATTACCCACACCATCGTAGACCAGCTCAAGGTCAAGCTGCTGCCGGAGGAAAGCGAGGCCATCGCACAGGTGCCAACAGAAAACGTCGAGGCCTATACCAACTACCTGAGAGGACGCGAATTCTTCCACACGCGCACCAAGGGCTCACTGCAACTTGCGCGACGGTTGTTCTCTCGAGCGACGGATCTCGATCCCAACTATGCGCGCGCCTATGCCGGCATCGCCGATTGCGATTCGGTTCTGCACGCCTGGCACGGTGCCGAAATATCGCTGGAGTCGCTTTTTGCGACTTGCGCCAAGGCGCTGGCGCTTGATCCCAATCTCGCCGAAGTGCACGCCTCGCATGGCCTCGCCCTGTCGACCAATGGCCGTCACGCGGAGGCAGTCGCTGAATTCGAACGCGCGATCGCGCTCGATGCAAATTCCTACGAAGGCCACTATTTCTACGCCCGCCACTCGTTTGCGGAAGGAGATTTTGAAAAGGCCGTCGAGCTTTATAATCGTTGCGCCGAGATCAATCCCGACGACTACCGGTCGCCGCTGCTGGTCATGAACGCTCTGCATTCCCTTGGACGTCGCGACGAGGAGGCCAGGCTTGCCGAGGTGGGACTCGAGCGGGCGGAGCGGGCGCTGAAGCTGCACCCGGAGAATTCCGATCCCGCGCAACTGGGCGCCATCGCGCTCATCGCTCTCGGCCAGCACGACCGGGCCAAGGAATGGGCCGATCGCGCTCTGGCGATCGATCCGGACGACAGCAACGCCTTATACAATACCGCCTGCGTCTATTCGCTGCTCGGCGAGGCCGACCGTGCCATCGACCTGCTGGAGCCTTATTTGCGGCTGGTAGGGGACCACATGAAATCATGGTTCAAGAACGATTCGGATTTCGATCCCATCCGCAGCCATCCGCGCTACAAGGATCTGCTGAAACTGATCGAGTAGCGATTGTCCTGTTTGTGATGCCGCGAGCCTTGCAGCCGACGGTCGGCTATTCCAGGCTTATGGCCTCGACGAAGCCGGCACGTGTCGGCGCTCTGACCGGAATCGGTCGAACCCGCTCATTCAGCGCCAGCGCTCTTCCGGCTCAAAGGAAAACACACCGCTCGGCTTGGTCGCAGCACCCTTCGCGTCGCCGAAATCCGGCACCTGATACTCGGCGAGCAACCGCAGCCTTGACAGCGGCAGGTCGTTGCGGCGGGGATCGCCGACCAGCACCTCGATGCCGGCTGCCAGGCAGCGGTCGAGGAATGGGATAACCCGCAAAGCAACCTCACGGCCGTAGAATACGTCGCCTGCAAGCGCGAGGTCGACTGCCGGTGGTGGACCCATGGTGATATCCTTGCCGACAATGGTGATCTCGACACCGTTGGCCGCAGCGTTGAGGCCGATGGCGGCAACGCCGTTGCGGTCGATCTCGGCGGCGATCACCGCGCTGGCGCCGGCCTTCGCGGCGGCGATGCCGACGAGGCCGGAGCCGGCGCCAAGGTCGAGCACGCGGCGGCCGGCCACGCTTTGCGGATGGTCGAGTATATACCGCGCAAGCACCGCGCCGCCGGCCCAGACATAGGCCCAGTAGGGCGGCTGCGGCTCAGGCGCGTCGTCGACTGGCTCAGCGGCATCTTCGTCCGCGTCGCCGCTTTGGTGCGGCTCGACAAGCCGCCTCAGGCCGCTTGCCGGATGGGCTGCGTAGAGCAGGACTTCGGGAAGTGCTGGAACAGGCGCAAGGCGCATGTTCGCCTTGATAAACGTCGCCGCGTCGGAACGCGGATTGTCGTCTGCATCGCGACTGCGCTCGTCGTTCAAATTTATTCCCGCAGCGCCCGGCGCAAAATCTTGCCCACCGGCGTCTTTGGCAGTTCGGTCCGGAACTCGATGTATTTCGGCCGCTTGTAACCGGTCAGGTTTTCGCGGCAATAGGCGGTCAGTGCCTCGACGGTCAGCGCTGGATCCTTCTTGACCACGAACAGCTTTGGCACTTCGCCCGAATGCTCGTCCGGCACGCCGATTGCCGCCACTTCGAGCACACCCGGATGCTGCGCGACGACTTCCTCGAGCTCGTTCGGATAGACGTTGAAGCCGGAGACCAGGATCATGTCCTTCTTGCGGTCGACGATCTTGGTGTAGCCGCGCTCGTCCATGAAGCCCATGTCGCCGGATTTGAAGAACCCGTCCTTGGTCATCACCTTGGCGGTCTCGTCCGGCCGGTTCCAGTAGCCGGCCATCACTTGCGGCCCGCGGATGCAAATCTCGCCGACCTCGCCCAGCGGCAGATTGTTGCCGTCATCGTCGCGGATGACGATCTCGGTCGAAGGCAGCGGCAGGCCGATCGTGCCGGTGAAATTGCTGTCGCTGAACCTGTTGGCGGTGGCCACCGGCGAGGTCTCCGACAGCCCGTAGCCCTCGGTGATCGAGTTGCCGGTCAACGCCTTCCAGCGCTCGGCAACCCCCTTCTGCACCGCCATGCCGCCGCCCAGCGTCATGATCAGCGGTTTGAAGTCGAGCTTGCGGAAATCCTCATTGTTGAGCAGTGCGTTGAACAGCGTGTTGAGACCCGGGAAAATGTGCATCGGGTATTTCTGCAGCTCCTTGACAAAGCCGGGAATGTCGCGCGGGTTGGGGACGAGCACGTTCTGGGCGCCCTGCTGCATGCCCATCAGCGCGTTCACCGTCAGCGCGAAGATGTGGTAGAGCGGCAGCGCGCAAATGAAGTTGAGATGCGCCGGTTTCGGCTTGATCGCATAGGCGTCCTGCAGCCACAGCGTGTTTTGCGCGACATTGGACAGCACATTGGAGTGCAGCAGAACAGCACCTTTGGAAATCCCCGTGGTGCCGCCTGTATATTGCAGGAAGGCGACATCGTCGGCTTCCATCTTGGCCGGCTTGAAGGCGATGCCGGCGCCGGCCTTCACGGCCGCATTGAACTTGACATGGCCGGGCAGCGACCATGCCGGCACCATCTTCTTCACCCGGCGCACGACGAGGTTGACGATCGTGCCCTTGAGGCCGCCGAGCATGTCACCCATCGCCGCGACCACCACATGCTTGACCGCCGTCCTGGCGATCACCGCGTCCAGGGTGCTGGCGAAGTTCTCGAGAATGACGATCGCCTGTGCGCCGGAATCCTTGAGCTGGTGTTCGAGCTCGCGCGGCGTGTACAGCGGATTGATGTTCACCACGACATAGCCGGCGCGAAGCACGGCCATCATCGCCACCGGATATTGCAGCACGTTCGGCATCATCAGCGCCACGCGTGCGCCCTTCTGCAGACCCTTCGACTGCAGATAGGCGCCGAAGGCAGCCGATTGCCGCTCAAGTTCGGCGTAGGAGATCGACTTGCCCATGCACACGAAAGCCGGCTGGCCGGCAAACTGCTTGCAGGCACCGACCAGGAAGTCACCAATCGAACTGTAGGGCAGGGTGCCGATCTCGGCCGGCACGACTTTCGAATAGCTTTTGAGCCACGGCTTTTCCGGCAGGCCTGCGGCAAGCGCCGTCAGCGTCTTGGGCAGTTTTTTGGCCGGGCCTTGCGCCGGCTTTGCCGCCGCCGTTTTCGCTGCAGCGCTGGCGGCGGGCTTTGCAACAGGTGCTGTCTTCGCGGCTGCGGCTGCGGCTGCGGCTGCGGCCGCGGGCTTGGTCGCAGGTTTTGCTGCCGGCTTGGCGCTTGCCTTCGCCGGCGCGATGGCTGCCTTTGGCTTGGCGGCGGGAGCGGTTTTGACCGAAGGCGCTTTCGGTTTGGCGGCAGCGGCGGCCGGCTTTGAAGCAGACCCTGCTTTTGCTTTCGCCGGGGCCGTTGTCTTTGTTGCTTTTGCCACCTATGCCTCCCTCAGTCGTTCTGTTGTCATGCTCCATGCTGCACCGCCTCTATATAGTGAGGCGTCCTCCGCTGCAGCGATGTCGCGGATTCCCGGGAAATCCGGCGTGTCATCTATCTATTGCGACTATCGGCGGCCGTGCAAGTCTTGCCCCAACGGCAAGATGGCAAAGATTTGCCGCCAAAATCTGGCCCGCGCTGTCGCCTCCGGCACCAGTCTGTCGCGATGGGCATGAGGAACCCCAGGCCCGTGGATCATTGTTCCTGCGATATAGGTGATCAATGAAAAAATGCGGTCGTTAACAATCCCGTGATTAGCAGATTTTGCTATTTCTTTCTGAAATCGAGCAAAAGCCGAGAAATATTTTCTGCTTACGGTGGGGTAGGCAAACAGGGAGTTCCAAAGCCGGAAAAACGGTGCTTATATGCGCGCTTCGCGAGCCTGATAGAGGGGCTTGGATGAACATCAGGGAGTGCTCAATGAAAAAGAAACTGACTTTTGCAGCCGCGTTGCTGGCTGCAAGCGTCCTCGGCGGCGTGGCCAATGCCAAGACGCTGGTCTACTGCTCGGAGGCCTCGCCGGCCAACTTCGACCCGGGTACCACGACGGGCGGCAACGACTTCGATGCCTCGTCGCGTACCGTTTATTCGCGCCTGGTCGAGTTCAAGCATGGCGGCACCGAAGTTGTGCCCGGCCTCGCCGACAAATGGGAGATTTCGGACGACGGCCTGGTCTATACTTTCCACCTGCATCCGGGCGTGAAGTTCCAGACCACGGATTTCTTCAAGCCGACGCGTGACTTCAATGCAGACGACGTCGTCTTTTCCTTCGACCGCCAGTTCAACAAGGAAAACCCCTGGAACGGCGAAAAGTACCTGCCGAACCTGACCTGGGACTACTACACCGGCATGGACATGCCGAAATACGTCGCCAAGTGGGAAAAGGTCGATGACCTCACCGTGAAGCTGACGCTGACCGAGCCGAACGCTCCGATGCTGGCCAATCTCGGCATGGACTTCGCCTCGATCGTGTCGAAGGAATACGCCGACCAGCTGGAAAAAGACGGCAAGATGGCCGACTTCTCGACCAAGCCGATCGGCACCGGTCCGTTCCAGTTCGTCGACTACCAGCTGGATTCGGTGATCCGCTATGCGGCCAACCCGGATTACTTCAAGGGCAAGGAAAAGATCGACGATCTCGTCTTCGCCATTACGCCGGACGCCACCGCCCGCATCCAGAAGGTGCTTGCCGGCGAATGCGACATCGCGCCCTATCCGAATCCTGCCGACATCGGCATGATCAAGGCCAACAACGACGTGACCCTGATGGATCAGGCCGGCCTGAACATCGGCTATATGAGCTACAACACCACCATCCCGCCGCTCGACAAGCCTGAAGTGCGCCATGCGCTCAACCAGGCGATCGATCGGGAATCGCTCATCAAGTCGCTCTTCCAGGACGCCGGCGCTACGCCGGCGGTAAACCTGATCCCGCCGACCATGTGGTCGTGGGACAAGGACGTGAAGTCCGACGCCTATGATCCGGAAGCGGCCAAGAAGGTGCTGGCCGATGCCGGGCTGAAGGAGATCCAGCTCTGGGCCTCCGATCGCGTGCGTCCCTACAACCCGAACTTCGCGCGCGCAGCCGAGCTGATCCAGGCCGACTGGGCCAAGGTCGGCGTCAAGGCGGAGATCGTCAACTACGAGTGGACGAAGTACCGCGAGGAAGGCAAGAAGAAGGAACGCCCCGGCGCCTTCCAGATCGGCTGGACCGGTGACAATGGCGATCCGGACAACTTCTTCGCCACGCTGTTCGCCTGCTCGGCCATCGGCGTGTCGAACTACTCCAGTTGGTGCGACAAGGACTTCGAGGACCTGATCCAGAAGGCCAAGAAGACCAGCGACCAGGCCGAACGCACCAAGCTCTATGAAGAGGCGCAGGTTGTCTTCCAGAAGCAGGCCCCGGCCTTCCTCCTGGCACACAGCCAAGTCTACGCAGTCGTGCGCAAGAATGTCAGCGGCTTCATGATGGACCCGCTCGGCATTCATCGCTTCGACGGCGTCGACAAGGCCGAATAGAACTGTTAGGCGGGCGGCGCGCAATCAGGCGCCGCCCCCTTTTCAAGATGCTCCGATATCTCCTCAACAAAATCGTCTTGGTGCTCCCGACGCTGATCGGCATCACCATCTGTGCCTTCGCTTTCGTCAGGCTGCTGCCCGGTGATCCCATTCTTGCCATGGCCGGCGAGCATGGCGTGTCGCCCGCGCGCTACGAAGAACTGAAGGAACAGTTCGGCTACAATCTGCCGATCTGGCAGCAATATGCGCATTATGTCCGCGATGCCGCGACCGGTAATTTCGGAGTGTCGATCTCGTCCAAGCGCCCGGTCATCGAAGATTTCATGACGCTCTTCCCGGCAACCGTCGAGCTCTCTGTCTTCGCCTTGATCTTCGCCATGGTGCTGGGCATCCCGGCCGGCATCGTTGCAGCAGTCAAACGCGGCTCGTGGTTTGACCAGGGACTGATGGGCACCGCCCTTGTCGGCTATTCCATGCCGATCTTCTGGTGGGGTCTGCTGCTGATCATCTTTTTCTCCGGCTATCTCGGCTGGACCCCGGTTTCCGGCCGTATCGGCCTGCAGTTCTTCTTCAAGCCGATCACCGGCTTTATGACCATCGACACCTTGCTCTACGGCAAATGGGATGCTTTTCGCTCGGCATTGAGCCATCTGGTGCTGCCGGCGGTCGTGCTCGGCACCATCCCGCTGGCGGTCATCGCGCGCCAGACGCGCTCGGCCATGCTCGAAGTGCTGGGCGAGGACTATGTCCGGACCGCCCGCGCCAAGGGTCTTTCCTCGACCCGCGTCATCGGCGTGCACGCGCTGCGCAATGCGCTGATCCCGGTGGTCACCACTATCGGCCTGCAGGTCGGCGCGCTGCTCGCCGGCGCCATCCTCACCGAAACCATCTTCGCCTGGCCGGGTATCGGCAAGTGGATGGTCGATTCCATCTTCAAGCGCGACTATGTCGTCGTGCAGTCAGGCTTGCTCTTGATCGCCCTTATCGTCATGGCCGTGAACCTGATCGTCGACGTGCTTTATGCCGTCATCAACCCGCGCATCAGGGCGGCGTGATGAGCCAGTCGACCGAAATCGCCCCGATGGCCGCCGGCAACCCTGACCGCCTGACCGGCTTCAGGACCTTATGGCACTATTTCTCGGTCAACCGCGGCGCCGTCATCGGCCTGTTCGTTTTCATCCTGCTGGTGCTGGCCGCACTCTTTGCGCCGCTGCTGGCGCCTTATGCGCCCGACATCCAGGACAAGACCGCTTTCCTGCGGCCGCCGGCCTGGCAGGCAGGCGGCAGCGCCGAGTATCTGCTCGGCACCGACGCGGTCGGCCGCGACATGCTCTCGCGCCTGCTCTATGGCGCGCGCTTCTCGCTGCTGATCGGCGCCGTCGTCGTCACGCTGGCGCTTACCGGCGGCATCACGCTTGGCCTGCTGGCCGGCTATTTCCGCGGCTGGGTCGACGTCGCGATCATGCGCGTCATGGATTTGATCCTGGCCTTCCCGTCGCTGCTGCTGGCGCTGGTTCTGGTCACCATCCTCGGCCCCGGCCTGTTCAATGCCATGCTCGCCATCGCGCTCGTCCTGCAGCCCCACTTTGCGCGTCTGGTGCGCGCCGCTGTCATGGCCGAAAAGGGTCGCGAATATGTGGTCGCCGCCAAGGTTGCGGGCGCTGGGCATATCCGGCTGATGCTGCGCACCATCCTGCCCAACTGCCTGGCGCCGCTGATCGTCCAGGGCACGCTGTCTTTCTCCAACGCCATCCTCGAGGCGGCCGCCCTCGGCTTCCTCGGTCTCGGCGCGCAGCCGCCGACACCGGAATGGGGAACCATGCTCGCCTCGGCGCGGGAGTTCATCCTGCGTGCCTGGTGGGTGGTGACTTTCCCCGGCCTCGCCATCCTGATCACCGTGCTTGCCATCAACCTGGTTGGCGACGGCCTGCGCGATGCGCTCGATCCGAAGCTGAGGAGGTCGTGATGGCCCTGCTCGACATCCGCAATCTCGTCGTCGAGTTCCAGACCGCATCCGGCCCGTTCCGCGCGGTCGACGGCGTCTCGCTCCATGTGAACGAACGTGAAGTGCTGGCCATCGTCGGCGAATCCGGCTCCGGCAAGTCTGTGTCGATGCTGGCTGTGATGGGCCTGTTGCCGTGGACGGCGACGGTCACTGCCGATGAGATGAGCTTCAATGGCCGTGACCTTCTGAAGATGAGCCCGGCCGACCGGCGCAAGATTGTCGGCAAGGACATGTCGATGATCTTCCAGGAGCCGATGGCCAGCCTCAATCCGTGCTTCACGGTCGGCTTCCAGATCGAGGAAGTGCTGCGCTTTCATATGGGCATGGACAAAGCCCAGCGCCGCGAGCGCGCCATCGAGTTGCTTACACAGGTCGGCATTGCCGAGCCGGCGGAACGGCTGAACTCGTTCCCGCACCAGATGTCGGGCGGCCAGTGCCAGCGCGTCATGATCGCCATCGCCATCGCCTGCAATCCGAAGCTCCTGATCGCCGACGAGCCGACCACGGCGCTCGATGTCACCATCCAGAAACAGATCCTCGACCTGCTGGTTTCGCTGCAGGTCAAATACGGCATGGGCCTGATCATGATCACCCACAATATGGGCGTCGTGGCCGAGACCGCCGACCGTGTCATCGTCCAGTACAAGGGCCGCAAGATGGAAGAGGCCGACGTGCTGTCGCTGTTTGAATCGCCGAAGAGCAATTACACCCGCGCGCTGTTGTCGGCGCTGCCGGAAAACGCCGTCGGCGACCGCCTGCCGACCGTCTCCGACATGCTGTTCGAACCGGCCGCTGGAGTCGCCTGATGAGCATCAAGGTCGTCGAAGGCAAGAACATTAAGCGCGACTATCATGTCGGCGGCGGCCTGTTTCGCGGCGCGCGAACCGTGCATGCGGTCAAGGGCGTTTCGTTCAGCGTCGACAAGGGCAAGACGCTGGCCATCGTTGGTGAAAGCGGCTGCGGCAAGTCCACGCTGGCGCGCATCATCACGCTGATCGATCCGGCGACGTCGGGCGAGCTGTTCATCGACGGCAACAAGGTCGACATCGCCAGGAACGGCCTGACCAAGGAAATGCGCCGCAAGGTGCAGATCGTCTTCCAGAACCCCTACGGCTCGCTCAATCCACGCCAGAAGATCGGCGATGTGCTGGGCGAACCGCTGCTCATCAACACCGACAAGCCGGCCGAAGAGCGGCGCGACCTCGCCATGAAGATGCTGAAGAAGGTCGGTCTCGGCACCGAGCACTACAATCGCTACCCGCATATGTTCTCGGGCGGCCAGCGCCAGCGCATCGCCATCGCCCGCGCGCTGATGCTCAACCCGAGCCTGCTGGTTCTCGACGAGCCGGTCTCCGCGCTCGATCTGTCGGTGCAGGCGCAGGTGCTCAACCTGCTCGCCGACCTGCAGGACGAATTCCAGCTGACCTATGTCTTCATCAGCCACGATCTGTCTGTCGTGCGCTACATCGCCGACGATGTGATGGTGATGTATTTCGGCGAAGCGGTGGAATACGGCTCGCGCGAGGAGGTTTTTGCCGACCCCAAGCACAGCTATACGAGGACGCTGTTCGCCGCGACGCCGCGCGCCGACGTCGCCTCGATCAAGGCCAGGTTGGCCAAGAAAAAGGCCGCCTGACCTCTCACTGGCAATTGCTTTTGCAAAATCGGAAATGCGTCGCGGCGGTGGTTTGCCGGCAGGATTGATCGCAATCCGCGAGCTGCCGGGCGCAAGCCGTGTCGCAGATTCGGGTACGCCCCATCATTCACCCGCTCCGTGCTGGTAGAGCTCGTCCATGCTGAGCTTTGCCAGCGTTGCGAAGGCGGCCTGTTTCTTCACCCGACCGCGGCTCAAGATCACCACGTCGTCGCAGAACGAGATGGTGCTGTGGTGATGGCTGATGACAATGGTGGTGCGGCGGCCGGCCCGCGACTTCAGCGTCTCGACAATAGCGGCTTCCGACAACCCATCCACTGCACTGGTGGCTTCGTCGAGGATGAGGATATCGGGATCGCGCACCAGCGCCCGCGCCAGGGCGATCCTTTGCCTTTGTCCGGCTGACAGGTTGACGCCCCGGTATCCGACCAGTGTCGCGTAACCCCGCGGCAGGAGCTCGATGAATTCATGTGCCTCGGCCAGCCTTGCGGCGCGCATGGCGTCGCTGGCCGACGCCGCGTCGTCGCCGTAGACAATGTTTTCAAAAATGGTGCCGTCGACCAATTCCAGCTCCTGGCTGGCCAGGGCAATGTTCCGCAGCCACTGGCTTGGGTCGATTTCCCCGAGCGATGCCCCATCGACGAGGATCCTGCCGCTGTCGGGTTTGACGAAGCGGCACAGGAGATTGACGATCGTCGTCTTGCCGGCGCCCGAGCGGCCGATCAGCGCCGTCGAGCGGCCGCTGCGGATGTCGAACACCGCCTGATGCAACACCGCCTCGCGCGCGTCGGGGCCGGACAGGGCACCGGAATAGGCGAAGCTCACATCATCGAAGCTGATCCCTTGGCGCAAGCCGTCGAACGGCAGGCTGCCCTGCGGCGCCTCGGGCTTGTCGGAAGGATCGAGCAGCCATTGCACCTCCTCCAGCGAGCCGCTCATGCCTTGCAGCTGACTCCACGACATCTGCAAGGCGCGCATATGAGGCTGCAGTCGGTAGAGCAGGATGAGGAAGGCGACGGTCAGCGGGAAGCTTACATTCGCCAGCCAGGCTCCGATCACCACCGCCAGGAACAGCATCGCGTGCAACACTTCGGTCAGTGGCGGCAAGACGCCCTGGCGGATTGAAAGCACGAAAGCCGCCCGCCGCACCCCGTCGGACGCTTTGGCGAAAACCGCCTTTTCGTGGTTCTCCTGCCCGAAGATGCGGATCAGGCGCCCGGCATGCACCAGATGCAGCATCTGCGACGCGAGTGCGCTGTTGCGCGAGACGACGCTGCGGCTCGGCGCCTTCAGATTGGACGACAAAACCCCGTGCGCCAGCTGGACAAGCGCCAGCCCCAGCGTCACCAGCAGCGTCATCTGCCAGGACAGGAGCAGGAGGAAGGCGAGCAGGATGACGGCGGCCGAGGCACTGACGATCGCGCCGAGCAGGGCCTGGATAGCGTCGGACGCTCGCCAGGATTCGTTGGAGATGATGTTGAGCAGCCGTCCGGGGCTTTGCTGCAGGAAAAAGGGGTAGCCGACCCTGAGCAACTGCTCCGACAGTGCGCTGCGGATCGAATAACCTGCCTTGCCGTAGATGAAGCTGGTCAGCAGCGTGTTGGCGAAGGCAAAGACATTCTTCAGCACGATCGAACCGAGGATCGCGGCCGAAATCGCGATCAGCCGCTCGCGCTCGCCGAGGCTCGCTCCAACCTGCTGGAGGAGGGCGGAGAAACCGGCCATGCCCGATGTTTCGCCATGCCCCATAATGATGCCGAGCAGCGGAATGATGAGGCCGATGCCGAGGCCTTCCAGCGCGGCGCTCGCAAGCCCGAGCCCGACCACGACGGGAACGAGCCGCAACAGCCTGCCACCAAGCGCGCGGCCCAGCATTGGCAGGGCTGACGGAATCAGTGACATTATCGCGCTCTGGCCTCCGCATTGGCTTCGCTGGCTTGCCGGTCCGGGCGCGGCGGCAGCCGTTTTGGCCATCCCATCATGACGAGCAGCGCAAATCTGGCGGCACCTGCCAGATTCATGACGACAATAGGCCAGTGCGACAGATCGAGGTCGCGATCGAAGCGAGGACGGCCCGCCAGTTCCTTGAACGCGGCCCGCGCGGACCAATAGACATGGCGAAGCAGCCAAGGCGCGTGGCGGACATGTTTCAGGCACAGCGCACCATTACCGAGGCTATAGTCGCGGTGCAGCCTGTCGATCGATTTGCGGTCTCGCCGGCCGTGATGATGCAGCACCGTCATGTCGGGCACATACTCGACCGGCATGCCGAGCAGCATCGCCCGCACGAGATAATCCGTATCCTCAGCCGAGCGTAGCGGGCCGCCAGTGCCGAAGCGTTCGTCGAACGACCCGATGCGGGCTGCGACGTCGCGGTGCATGGTCATGTTGCAGCCGAGCACGAAGCCGCCCGGGTGGACCGCCGGGGTCAGCCGTTCGCGCGCCTCGCAGCGCTTGATGGTGAAGGGCAGGTCCCGGGCATCGCCGAGCTCGACGCGGCCGCCGCGGATCAGCCACTTCTCGCCGCTCCGGTAGTGCCGCTCGAGGTCGCGGAGATAGTCGCGATCGAGCTTGCAGTCATCGTCGATGAAGACCAGCACGCGGCCTCGCGCTCGCGCCAATCCGGCATTGCGGGCAGCGGCTAGTCCGGGGCGAGTCTCTGAGACGGCTGTGACCGGGATGTCGGATGTTTCGGCGATACCGGCCAGCCGCTTTGACGTGCCGTCCCGTGAACCATTGTCGACCACCACCAACTCAGCCGCGAAGGCGGCGTGCGCCCGGCATGCAGCCTGGATCGAGGCTATGCAGGCCTCCAGCACAGCGGCGCGGTCGCGCGTGCAGACGATGAAGCTGACCTCGAGCGACGGCCGCTCCGATCGGGGAGATGTCGGGACAGGCGCACTCGCAAACGAGTGATCGCGCAGGAGCGAGTGGGGCCTGTCGGTCATACCAGTCCCCGCTGATAACGCGCCAGCACCGCTTCGGCCGGCGTGGTTTTGAAGAAGTACGCCACCGCGTCCGCCCGCTTTCCGGCCGCTATCGAGGCCAGGCTGAGCCAGGGCGCCCAGACGCCGGGACGCAGCGCGTATTTTTCGCGGCGCCGGATGAAGTTCCACCTCGCTGTCCGCGTGAGCAATTCGTGCGTCAGCGGCGGCTCTCTTTCGTCGCTGACGAGCTGGTAGAGGAAATAGAACAGGTTCAGCGCGCCGGCCTCGAAGCTTGGCCGTGTGCTGGCCGGCAGGGTGGAAATCCGCTCTTCCAGCGCACGGATGAAATCGGCTGCGCGCGCAACTGTGTCGAACGAGACGGCCTCGCCGATGTCGCGCAGATCCGCAGAGTTTTCCGCGAGCCCCTCACGCTCGAGATTTTCGGCCACGATCCGCAAATGCGTCCTGCGCATTTCCTTGGCATGCCGCATGGTCACGCTTCCTGCATGGATGCGATAGACGAGCAGGTTATCGGGCGACATGGTCGCCGGGAAACGGCCAGCAAGCCGCCTGAAGAGATCGAAATCCTCGGCGTGCCTGTATTTTGGATCGTAATAGAGATCGTCGTTCCCTATGACCTTCCTGTTGTAGACCACCGTCGGATGCATGAAAATCGTAAAGAACATCGACAATATGTCGAGCCGGCCGAGCCGGAACACTGGGTCGAGCCTGCCCTTGGCGATACGGCCGTGAAGCAAGGTATCGACGCAGGCGCCGCAGAAGCCGAGCTCGGGCTGCCGCCGGAACAGTGCCACCTGGCGCGAGAGGCGCCAGGGATAGGCGACATCGTCCGCATCCATTCGCGCAACCAACTCGCCCTGGGCCAGTCGGAGCCCTTCATTGAGGGTGGCGACGAGGCCGCGGTTTTCACGTGAGATGACAGAAACGCGATTGTCGGCCCGGCGGTATCGTTCGAGGATCTCGAGCGAATTGTCGGTCGACCCGTCATCGATAGCGATGACCTCCAGGCGATCGTAGTCTTGCCGCAGAATGCTCCCCAGCGCAGCGGCGAGATAAGGCTCGGCATTGTAGACCGGCAGCAGGACGGAGACGAGCGGCGCGGCGGTCATCTCTGCGCATCCGTTCGCTGGAGATCGAGCGCGGCGCGACCATCGGGGGATCCACTGGGATAGGCGTCCGCCGCCCTGCCGAGCCAGCCGGCATCGCCGGCGCGTGCCTGGGAGCGGCGGCGTGCGACATAGGGGAAGCGGCGCTTGAGGCTGTTGACCGGCTTTTCGAAAACCGTCCACGAGATCGAAGCGACGGCGACCGTGGCGGCGCTCGCGACCAGGAACCGCCCTGGCCCCTGCTCCGAGACATTGAGCGGAATCCAGGGCTGTGATTTGACGGCGAGCGACAGAAGGATCGGATGGTAGAGATAGACGCCGTAGCTGATGCGGCCCAGTGACAGCAGCGGCGGCAGTTCGAAAACCCTGCCGAGGGTGCCGCCAAGGCCAGCTGAACAGGCGGCGACAACGGCCACCAGCGGCACCAGGGGCAGGATCTGCAGCAGCGCCCAGCGGGCCCATTCCAGCATGGGATCGGCCGGGGCCGGGACAAGCCACTCAATCGCCAGGAAGATGGCCGCAAGGACTGGCCAGCCTAGCCGCATCCACTGCGGCAGGCCGGCGCCTCTGGTCCGCCGGCAGGCAAGCAGAGCACCCAACGCCAGCGCATCCATAGATGCCGGTGGCAGCAGGTCGCGCGCCAGCGCCGGGGTGGCGGTGATCGGCCAGTAGAAGCGATAGGCCAGCGACAACAGGATGACGCCGATAGTGATCGCTTCCACGCGCCGGCGCGGTGCAAGAAGCACGACCAGCGGCCAGGCGATGTAGAACTGCTCCTCGATGCTCAGGCTCCAGAAATGGCAGAGTAGCCAGGGCGTCCATTCGTTGCGCAGCGCGTACCAGAAATTCGACAGGTAAAGCGCATGCCAGACGAGCGATCCGCTGGACTGCTCCAGATCGGTCAGCCAGACGAACCCGAGCACGGCGAAATAGGGCGGGAATATGCGCAGCGCGCGCCTGATGTAGAAGGATCTCAACGCAGGGCCGGCTTCGAATTCGGCCGCGGAGCGGGCTTCGAGCAGCAGTCGGGTGATCAGGAAGCCGCTCAGCACGAAGAACAGCCGTACGCCGATGTGGCCCCAAAAGGAGGACCCGTTGGGTGCCAGGAAATGAGAATAGAGCACCATCGTGACAGCGATGGCGCGCAGCGCGTCCAGCTGATTGTCGCGCGCGACCGCCATCAGCCACTTCCGCCGGTGTGATGTCTCCGATGAAGCGGGCGGCCCGCCATTCCGGGCCTCAGGTCGAGGCCTGCCAGCGTTGAGAGTGCGTCGACAACATCAAACCCGCGCCTTGTGCGCGAGGCAGCCTCGAAATCGGTAGTGGCCAGCGAAAAATTCAAGCTGGTCAACTTGGCGGAATCCTCCACGGCGCACGTCCCGGTACTGAATCCCCCGGGCAAATGGTGTAGCCGGGCAATGGTGCAGTGCAACACAAAATATCTACCGAACTGTAATATTTATGTGAGTGAGCGTGAAAAATGGATATGATTTGCAAAGGCGCTGAGTGGCCGACGGTTTTGTCTCGCGCGCCATGCTATCGTATAAGTTGTGCCGCGTCGGAAAGACCTTGTTTAACTACATACTTCGAATCTGGAGTGTCTGATATCATCAGTAAATTAACAAAAAATCTTAAGATGATACGTGTTGTATTTCATGGCTGAGGTTTATATTACAGAATAATCGACAAAATCGAAGCTATCGATTTTGCGCAATGCAGCATAGCCGATAGTCAAGCGTCTGGCGACGCAAGCCTTCCCGATGGCGCGGTCAATGCCGATACTGGAACCGACAACCGGAGACATCCGCACCTGTGGCGGCGGCCATATGGCGCATGTCGACGCGGCGGGCGGGAGGCGCCGGCGTTTGCGTAGGGGGTGACCTGTATTTGGCCTTGCACCGGCCGTCGCGCGCTTGCGTGGATGGGGAACTGGTGCCGCTTAGGTGACTCGAACACCTGACCCCATCATTACGAATGATGTGCTCTACCAACTGAGCTAAAGCGGCCCGGGAAGCGCAGGGCTTCCAAGATCGGCTGGGTGATAGACTCAACCGGCCGCTAATTCAAGATGGGCAACCGCGATTTCAAGCCGGTATCCGGCAATTCGTCCCGGCATTTCGCGTTGGCGCGGAATGACTCCGCGATGCGGTTTCGTTGTTGGGTCGCGCAAGGGTGTCTCGGCCGATTGCGCGCAAATTGCCCGGGACATCGGTGAAACAGGTTGATTTCATTGTCAAAAAGTACCGAAATGGGCTTTAGCCGGATCGGCAAGGCAGAATGCGCCCGCTCGCCCGTTGATTGATTGGTCGCCTGCGGCTAACGATCATGGCAATGTGAGCGAACGGACAGGGGAAATTCGCTTGGACGCGATCGAAAAAGCGATCCGCAACGCCTTCGAGAAAGGCAATGCCGAGGACCGGGCGTTTCGCGAGAGGGTCTATCGATCGGCCTTCGCGGCGCTTGACCGCGTTCTCCAGGCCAATCCCGGCGTGACGGTGGAAGCCGCCATCAAGCGCCGCAAGGCGGTGCAGGAAAAGATCACCGAGATCGAATCCGAATTCCTGCCGGCAGTCCCCGATGTCGCCGCGCAGACGCAAGACGCTGCGCAGACGCAAGATACCGTGCAGGCACCAGGCGGCGCTGAAGCGCCTGCGGTCGATGCCCCGACAAGCGTCGCGGCCGGCTCGTCGCCGGCGATCGTCGTTGATGGTCCGGTTCAGCCCGATGCATCCGACGCGCCGCGCTCGCGCGTGCTGCCGGTCGTTCCCGACATCATGCCCGACGCCACGCTTCCCGGCGCCCCGGCTATCGATATAGCCGATTCCGCGCCGGCCGAGGCCGCGACGGAAGTGGCGCCTGACCGCGACGAACGGCGGATAAGGGGCCGCCGCCTGCCGCTGACGGCGATCTTCTTCGGCGTGACGTTGCTCGCCGCCGCCGGCATCGGCCTGTATTTCGCCGTTCAGACCGGTGTCTTCAAGACGCCGGCGCAACTCGACACCGCCCCGCCCGAGGCGCCGCCGACGGTCGACGATGACGATTTCACGCCGCCCGCCGATACAAACGCGCCGCAGCAGCCCGGCGCGCCGCTACAGCCAGGTGCGGCCGAACAGACGCGTGACTGGATCAACGTGTTTGCGCCCACCGATCCGACGCATGTGGCGACGCCCTCCGACGCCAAGGCCGATGTCGTGCAAGACGATACAGGTTCCTTCCTGCGCATTCGCTCCGGCGCTTCCGGCTCGGCCATCAGCTTCGATGTCGGGCAGGGTGTGCTCGAGAAGCTCGCCGGCAAGCATGCCGTGTTCGACATCGTCGCCCGCGCCGAGGACGGCAAGGACACGCAGATTTCCGTCGACTGCAACTTCGGCGACCTCGGCGACTGCGGCCGCAAGCGCTATGCCGTTGGACAGCAGCGCAACGAATATTTGTTCGACGTGAAGTTCCCCGACAAGCCCCCAGGTGCGGCCGGCAGCATCGCCATCAACTCCGACTTCGACAAGCAGGGCAAGGCGGTCGACATCTACGAGATCCGCGTCTTGATCGAACCGTGAGCCCGGCCTGGGTTGGCACTGTCGGTTCTGAATTACGCCTAGCGATCGAGAAGTTCCTGTAGCGTTTCGATGCGGTCGGCTTCGGCCGTCGGCTTGTCCCAGCGCAGCCGTGAAATACGGGGAAATCGCATCGCGACGCCGGATTTGTGCCGGGTCGAGCGGTTGAGACCTTCGAACGCCACCTCGAGCACTAGGCCCTGCTTGCGGTCGGCGCGCACCGAGCGCACCGGGCCGAAACGCTCGACCGTATTGTCCCTGACATATTTGTCGATCTGCTTCAGCTCCTCGTCGGTGAAGCCGAAATAGGCCTTGCCGACCGGCACCAGTTCCTCCGCGCCTTCCGGCCCAGACCAGACGCCGAACGTGTAGTCGGAGTAGAAGCTGGAGCGCTTGCCATGGCCGCGCTGCGCATACATCAGCACCGCATCGACCGTGTGCGGATCGCGCTTCCATTTGAACCACGGGCCTTTCGGCCGTCCCGCGAGATAGGGTGAATCCCAGCGTTTCAGCATCACGCCTTCGATAATCGGATGCGGCGGCGCCCGGCGCAGTTCCTCCAGCGCCGGCCAATCGGCGAAATCGACCAGTGGCGAGAGATCGAAGCGGCTGGGGTCGAGCGTTCTGATGAAGGCCTCGAGACGAATTCGTCGCTCGCGAAAGGGCAATGCGCGCAAATCCTCGCCGCCGATCTGCAGTACATCGTAGCAGCGCATGAAGGCCGGGTACTGCTGCTGTATCTTCGGCGTCACGCTCTTGCGGTTCAGCCGCTGCTGCAAGTCCGAAAACGTACCGGTCGCCGCGGGCTCGCCGACCAGCAACTCGCCGTCGAGCGCGGCGGAAAAATTCATCGCCTGGGCGAGATCGGGAAAGGCGCCGGATACATCATCGCCGGTGCGCGAATAGAGCCGGCGGGCGCCGCCTTCGCACACCGCCTGGACGCGGATGCCGTCCCATTTCCATTCCGCCGCATAGTCGGCCGGATCAAGCTTCTCCAGGTCGCCGTCGCCGACCGGGTTCGACAGCATCACCGGGCTGAACAGGGCAAGCGCCGTCCGCTCGGGCTTTCCGGCTTTGCCCTCCAGCCAGGCGAACAGCGAGATGTAAGGTGGCGTCAGCCCGTGCCACAGTTCCTCGATCTCGGCGACGTCCACCTTGCCGAAATCGGCCAGCGCCTGTTTGGCCAGTCGCGCCGAAACGCCGATGCGCAAGCCGCCGGTGACCAGCTTGATGATGGCAAAGCGCGCCGAGATGCCGGCGCTGTCGAGCAGGCCGGCCAGCACCTTCGGCCCGTCGGAGCGGCTTGCCGTCTGCAACTTCGCCACGACATCGCCAAGCGTCGGCTGCCGGTTGGGGATATGTCCCGGCGTCTGCGGCCAGACCAGCGAGACGGTTTCGGCGAGATCGCCGACATAGTCGTAGGAATAGCCGAACAGCACCGGGTCCATGCGCTCGGTGACCAGCGTACGCAGCATCGCCGGCTTGACCGCCGCAATGTTGAGGTCGCCGGTGATCGACGCCAGCGCCAGGCCGCGATCGGGATCCTCGACACTGCGAAAGTAGTCGACCAGCAGCGTCAGCTTGCCGTTGCGCGACGGCGTCAGCACCAGGCGGTCGAGGAGTTCGGCGAAGCGGTTCAACTCAATCGCCCTCGTCCTCATAGCCGACCAGATGCAGTGGCCGCGCGGCTATGCCTTCGAGTTCGCACCAGCGCACCAGCGCTTCCTCGCGCCCATGCGTCACCCAGATTTCACCGGCGCCGGTTTCCTTGATAGTGGCGGTCAGTTCGTCCCAGTCGGCGTGATCGGAGATGATCAGGGGCAGTTCGACGCCGCCTTGCTTGGCGCGCTGGCGGATGCGCATCCAGCCCGACGCAAAGCACGAGATCGGGTCGGGAAAGCGCCGCGCCCAGCGGTCGGCAAACGCCGAGGGCGGGCCGACGACGATGGCGCCGGAGAAATCCTGCTTGCCGCCACTGTCCACGGTTGCTGGCTCCAGCGTGCCGAGGTCGATGCCCTGGCTCTGGTAATATTCGCTGAGTTTGGCCAGCGCACCGTGGATATAGATCGGCCTGTCATAGCCGGCATCGCGCAGCAGCCGCATCACCCGCTGCGCCTTGCCCAGCGCATAGGCGCCGACCAGGTGCGACCGCTCGGGAAACTGCGCCGCCGATTTGAGGAGGCGGGCGATCTCTTCCGTGTCGGGCGGATGGCGAAACACCGGCAGGCCGAAGGTCGCTTCGGTGATGAACACGTCGCATTGGACCGACTCGAATGGTGCGCAAGTCGCGTCCTTCTGGCGCTTGTAGTCGCCGGAGGCGACGATGCGTTTGCCCTTGTGCTCGACGGCGATCTGCGCCGAGCCCAGCACATGGCCGGCCGGGTGGAAGGTGACCGTGACGTCGTTCAGCGCCATCGCCTCGCCGAGCGTCGCGGGCTGCGTTGTCCCGGCAAAGTCCTCGCCATAGCGCAGCCCCATTATGTCGAGCGTCTGCTGTGTCGCCAGCACCGAGCGGTGGCCAGAGCGGGCATGATCGGAATGGCCATGCGTGATCAGCGCCCGGTTGACCGGGCGCACCGGGTCGATGAAGAAATCGCCGGGCGGGCAATAAAGGCCCTCCGGCCGGGAATGGAGCAGGTCGCTGGCGCGCATCCTGTCAAGATAGTGGCTAATTGCGGCGCGGGAAGCCTGTTGCAAGAGACTGCTGACTCGTCCTACAGCCAGTCACCGGCCGCATCTGCCGGCGGACCTTTCGCCATGCAACCGCTGAAAACCTCGTCCGGCGACCTGACCACCGACCGCCGTGCCGACTATGCCGAGATGCTGTACGGCTCGGGCGACCCTGCTGCAGCTGCGGAACTCCTGCTCGGTGCGCTGGAGCTGGCGCCGCAATGGGCGGCAGGCTGGTTCCGCCTCGGCGAGATGCAGGAGACAACGGAACGGCTCGGCCTGGCGGCGCAGGCCTGGGCAATGGCGCTGAAGCTAGATCCCACGGATCGCCTGGGTGCTGCGCTGAAGTTGCAACTGATCGGCAAGGCGCCTTCTGCCGCGGCGCCGCCAAGCGCCTTCGTCGAAACGCTGTTCGACCATTATGCCGAAACCTTCGAGGGTGAGCTGGTTGACAAGCTCGGCTACCGGCTGCCTGAGTTTCTCGATCGCGTCATTCGAACGGCAAGGCCGGGCCGCTTTTCGCTGGCTCTCGACCTCGGCTGCGGCACCGGCCTGATGGGCGAAAGACTGAGGCCGGTCGCCGATCGGCTGGAGGGTTACGACATCTCCGCCGCCATGCTGAAAAAGGCCCGCGCCAAGGGCGTCTACGACCTGCTCGCCAAGGCCGATCTGCAGCATTTTGCCTATGCCGGCCCGAAGGCCGATCTGGTGGTGGCCGCCGACGTCTTCATCTATGTCGGCGCGCTCGAAGGCGTGGTGAAGACCGTCGCCGGAATTCTGGCGGGCAATGGCCTGTTTGCGTTTTCCGTCGAGACGCCGGGCGAGGCGGCCGGCGAGGCCGGCTTCGCGCTGCGGCCATCGCGCCGCTACGTCCATTCTCAAGCCTATGTCGAACAGGTGCTTACCGCCAACGACCTGTCGGTCCTATCCATGCAGCCGACCGTCATCCGCTGGGATCGCCGCCAGCCGGTCGATGGGCTGGCCGTGCTGGCGACGCTGTCGTCCGGCTGATGTCTCGTCCTGTTCGAAAATGTGACTGGGATTTTTGCGGCTGGCGCGGCATCAGATAGGATATCTGCCGAGAAAAGATCCGCTCGGTTTGGCATTGAGGAGGAACAGATGCGCTGGAACATGATGGTCTTGGCATCTTGCCTGGCAATGACCGGCTGCATGGGCAGTTCGATGTCAGAACGGCAGGACCAGGACGTGCAATCGTCACTGCAGTATGACAGCGTGCCTTGTGACCAGTTGCTGGCGCAGCGCAATGGGCTGGCGCAGCAATATCATCTGTCGACGGACGCCAAGCCGAGCTTCTCCAATCCGGCGATGGGCTTCGGCCCATTCACGCCGGACGTGCGCTCCAAGAATAAACGCGACACCGACCTGGCAAGCGGCAAGATCGACGCCATGAACCGCTCGATAGAACGTCGCGACTGCGGCAAGCCCAACAAGCAGAAGAAGTTCGCTCTGCCGAGCTAGAGCCCAGCGGGGTCCTTAGTACCCCGCCTTGCGGTCCACCAGATTGTCGAGCTTTTCGCCGCGCTCGAAGGCATCCATCTGCCGAAGCATGCCCGGTGCCAGGTGGACAGGGTCCGAGGTTGCCGCCGCATGCGGCGTTACGAACACTTTGGGATGGCCCCAGAGCGGGCTGGTCTTGGGCAGCGGCTCGACCTCGAACACATCGAGGCTTGCCTCCTTCAGCGTGCCGTCATCCAGCGCGCGCAAAATGTCGGCGTCCTTCTGCAGCCGGCCGCGTCCGGCATTGATCAGCACCGAGCCGCCGAGGCCGTTACGCTTGCGCAATTCCTTCAGCACGCCGTGGTTGATGATGCCGTGCGTGTCCGGCGTCAGCGGCAACAGCACCACCAATATGTCGGTGGCGTTGAGGAAGGGGATCAGCCCGGCCTCTCCGGCATAGGTCGAAACACCTTTCATGGCCTTGTCGCTACGCGACCAGCCATTGACCGCAAAGCCAAGCGACAACAGCACCGACGCCGCCGCGCGGCCGAGATTGCCGAGCCCCATAATGCCGACCGAGATGTCGCCGGCCGGTCGCTGTGGCGGTTCGTACCAGGTCTTCTTCGGTTGCTGCGCGCGGTAGAGCATGCCCTGGCGGTGATGGTCGAGCACTCGCCAGACGACATATTCGGTCATGTACTGGGTAAGGTTGTCAGCGACCACCTTGACGATCGGCACATCGGGCAGGCCGGGATCGGCGAAGATGTGGTCGACACCGGCGCCGATCGAGAAGATGGCGCGCAGATTGGGCAGCGACTTCAGGAGGTTCGGCTTCTGCTTCCACACCACCGCATAGGTGATCGAAGGATCGCTGGCGCCATCCGGCTCCAGCACCACCTCGCGCTCGGCCGAGAGCAGCTCGCGCCAGCGCTGCGGATGAAAGCCGGTGACGGCAAGCAGGATTTTGCCTTTTTCCATTTGCGGATTGTATTCCCTGTTATTCGCTGACGATACCGACCGGCGCCGTCTCGATCCTGAACGCGGCCGAGATCAGCGCCTTGGTATAATCGGTCTGCGGCTGCTCGAAAATCTGCTCGGACGGGCCGGCTTCGACGATCTTGCCATTGCGCATGACGATGACGTCGTTGGCAAGGGCGCGAATGACTTTCAGATCATGGCTGATGAACAGATAGGCAAGGTCGTGCTTGGCCTGCAGGTTGCGCAGCAGATCGACCACTTGCGCCTGCACGCTCATGTCGAGCGCCGAGGTCGGCTCGTCCAGCATGACGAAGCGCGGATTGAGCACCATGGCGCGCGCAATGGCGACGCGTTGGCGCTGGCCGCCAGAGAATTCATGCGGGTAGCGGTTCCTGGTCGCGGGATCGAGCCCGACCTCTTTCAGCACAGCGACCACCTTGTCGTCGCGCTGGTCGGGCGACAGCTTCGGCTCGTGGATCTTCAGACCTTCCTCGATGATCTCGGACACCGACATGCGCGGGCTGAGTGAGCCGAACGGATCCTGGAAGACGATCTGCAACTCGCGCCGCAGCGGCCGCATGGCGTTGAAGGTCAGCTGGTTGATGTCGCTGCCGTTGAACTGAATGGTGCCGGTCGACGAGATCATCCGCGCCAGCGCCAGGCCGAGCGTCGTCTTGCCCGAACCGGACTCGCCGACGACGCCGAGTGTCTGGCCGGCGCGCACGGTGACGTCGATGCCGTCGACCGCCTTCACATTGTCGACGGTGGTGCGGAAGAAACCCTTCTTGATGGGAAACCAGACTTTGATGTCCTTGCCCGTCATCACAGGTTTGGCGGTGGCGTTTGCGGCCGGCGGCTTGCCTTTCGGCTCGGCGGCCAGAAGGTGCTTGGTATAGGCGTGCTGCGGGTTGGCGAAGATCTCCTTGGTCGGCCCGGTCTCGACGATCTTGCCCTTGGTCATCACGCAGACGCGGTCGGCGATCTTGCGGACGATGCCGAGATCATGGGTGATGAACAGCATCGACATGCCCTTGCGGCTCTTCAGCCCCGCCAGCAGTTCGAGGATCTGCGCCTGCACAGTGACGTCGAGCGCCGTCGTCGGTTCGTCGGCGATCAGCAGTTCCGGTTCGTTGGCCAGCGCCATGGCGATCATGACGCGCTGGCGCTGGCCGCCGGACAGCTGGTGCGGAAAGGCGTCGAGCCGCTTCTCCGGCTCGCGTATGCCGACCTCGTTGAGCAGCGCCAGTGTGCGCGCCTTGGCCTGGCGGTCGCCCATGCCCTGGTGCAGCGCCAGGATCTCGACGATCTGCTGCTCGATCGTGTGCAGCGGATTGAGCGAGGTCATCGGCTCCTGGAAGATCATGGTGATCTTGTTGCCGCGCACGCTGCGCAACTGCTTTTCGTTCATCGCCAGCAGGTCGGCGCCCTGGAACAGGATTTTGCCTGAAGGGTGGCTGGCTGTCGGATAGGGCAAGAGCTTCAGCACCGACAGCGCCGAGACCGATTTGCCCGAGCCGGATTCGCCGACCAGCGCCACCGTCTCGCCCTTGGCGAGATCGAAGGAAATGTGGTCGACCGCAATCGACTCGTTGCCGCCTTGCGTGAAGGCGACGCTGAGATCGCGGACGGAGAGCGGGGGTTCGCTCATCGGAACGCCTTGCGCGGGTCGAAGGCGTCGCGCGTCGCCTCGCCAATGAACACCAGCAGCGACAGCATCAGCGAGATGACGACAAAGCCGGATATGCCAAGCCAGGGAGCGTTGAGATTGCTTTGCGCCTGTTTGAGCAGCTCGCCAAGCGAAGCGGTGCCGGGCGGCAAGCCGAAGCCGAGATAATCGAGCGAGGTCAGCGTTGAGATTGAGGCGCTGACCAGGAAAGGCATGAAGGTCAGCGTCGCCACCATGGCGTTGGGCAGAAGATGGCGCAGCATGATGGTGCGGTTGGACACGCCAAGCGCGCGGGCCGCATTGACATATTCGAAGTTGCGCGCGCGCAGGAATTCGGCGCGCACCACGCTGACCAGCGACGTCCAGGAGAACAGCAGCATCAGTCCAAGCAGGATGAAGAAGCCCGGCGGCAGGATGGCGGCAACGATGAGCAAGAGATAGAGCAGCGGTATCGCCGACCAGATTTCGATGAAGCGCTGAAACAGGAGGTCGGTCCAGCCGCCGAAATAGCCTTGCAGGGCGCCGGCAGCGACGCCGATCACCGACGAGCCCGCGGTCAGGATCAGTCCGAACAGCACGGAAATCCTGAACCCGTAGATGATGCGCGCCAGCACGTCGCGCGCCTGGTCGTCGGTACCCAGCCAGTTCCAGTTGCCGACAATGCAGTCAGGATCGGCAGCGCCCTGCGGATACTGGCTGCATCGCTTCTGCGCGTCGTATTCCCATGACGGTTTTGCCGGAGCGGCGTCGGGGATCGCATTGTTGACGGTGCGGTAGGAATAGCGGATCGGCGGCCAGATCATCCAGCCATTGGCGTTGATCTCGTCGCGGATGACCGGGTCGCGATAGTCGGTGACGGCGTAGAAACCGCCGAATTTTTCTTCGGGGTAGGCGACCGCCACCGGGAACAGGATCTCGCCCTTGTAGTAGGCGACGATCGGCCTGTCGTTGGCGATCAATTCGGCAAACAGCGACAGCACGAACAGAGCGAGGAATATCCACAACGACCAGTAGCCGCGCCGGTTGGCCTTGAAGTTCTGCCAACGCCGCTTGTTGAGCGGCGACAGCCAGGGCCGCGCGATCCTTGTCGGTGTCGTCTCGGCTGCGGCCTGCGTCATCAGACGTCTCTCCGCTCGAAATCGATGCGCGGATCGACCCATGTGTAGATCAGGTCGGACAGCAGCGTCACGAACAGGCCAAGCAGCGAAAATATATAGAGGTTGGCGAACACGACCGGATAATCACGCGCCAACACGGACCTGAAGCCGAGCAGCCCGAGACCATCGAGGGAAAAGATGTTCTCGATCAAAAGCGAGCCGGTGAAGAAGGCCGAGATGAAGGCGGCGGGAAAGCCGGCAATGACGATCAGCATGGCGTTGCGGAACACATGTCCGTAAAGCACCCGCCGCTCCGACAGGCCCTTGGCGCGGGCCGTCACCACATACTGTTTGCGGATCTCTTCCAGGAAGGAGTTCTTGGTCAGCAGCGTCGTCGTGGCAAAGGCCGACAGCACCAGCGCCGTCAGCGGCAAGGTCATGTGCCAGAAATAGTCGACGATCTTGTCCGGCCACGAAAGCTGGTCCCAATTGTCGGAAACAATGCCGCGCAGTGGGAACCAGTCCCAGAACGAGCCACCCGCGAAAAGCACCATCAGCAATATGCCGAACAGGAAGGCCGGTATGGCATAGCCGACGATGATCACGCCGCTGGTCCAGACGTCGAAGGCGGAGCCGTCCTTGACCGCCTTGCGGATGCCGAGCGGGATCGAGATCAGATAGGACAAAAGCGTGATCCACAATCCGAGCGAGATCGATACCGGCATTTTCTCCAGGATCAGGTCGAGCACCGAGATGTCACGGAAATAGCTGTCGCCGAAATCGAAGCGGGAATAGTTCCACAGCATCATGCCGAAGCGTTCGAGCGGCGGCTTGTCGAAGCCGAACTGCTTTTCCAGCTTCTTGATGAACTCGGGATCGAGCCCCTGCGCGCCGCGGTATTTCGAGCCGACGTCGCCGGCCACATCGAAATTGCCGCCACCTCCCGCATCGCCGCCGCCGCTGCCGAGGCGGTCGCTGCCGCCCTGGTTGGTCAGGCTGGCGATGACCTGCTCGACCGGTCCGCCCGGTGCGAATTGAGTGACGACGAAAGCGACCGCCATGATGCCGAACAGGGTCGGGATCATCAGCAGGATGCGGCGCAGTATATAGGCGCCCATCAGGCCGCCAATCCTGCGCGAACGGTCATGTCAGGCTTTGCCAATTTTTACCGCCTTGCCCTTGTCGACCCACCACAGCGCTTCGACCGGAAAGTCGAAATCGGGTTTCCGCTCGGGAAAACCGAACATGTCCCAATAGGCGCTTCGGTGATTCGCCAGGAACCAACTTGGAATCCAATCGCGTCGTGCACGCAAGACCCGGTCGAGCGCGCGCATGGCAATTGTCAGGCTTTCGCGATCCTCGGCGGCGCCCGCGGCATCGACCAGGGCGTCGATGGCCGGGCTCGATGTTCCCGGCAGGTTGCGTGTGCCGGACAGGGTAGCTGTTCGCGAGTGGAAAAAGGTTTCGAGGTCGTCACGGGTCGGTGTCGCCGGAAACCGGGCCGCAACCGAGATAAGATCGTAATCGAACAAATTCTGCCGCAGCTGATACTGCGCCGCATCCACCAGCCGGATCGAGGCATCGATGCCGACCGCCTTCATGTTTTCGACCCAAGGCGAATAAACCTGTTCGAAGACTTCGTCGTCGACAAGGATCTCCGCCGACAGCCGACCGCCCTTGTCGTTCACAACAAAATTGCCGGAGCGTTTCCAGCCGGCGTCAGCCAGGAGCTTGGCCGCTTTGCCAAGCAACTGCCGGTCGCGGCCGGAGCCATTCGACACCGCTTGGGTCACGGCTTCACCAAAAGCCTCGGCGGGAATCTGATCGCGCAGCGGTTCGAGAAGAGCCAATTCCCCGGGCGATGGCACGCCTTCGGCGCGAAAATCGGATTGCTCGAAGCAGGATTGCGAGCGCTCATAGGAACCGTAAAAGAAATTGCGCCGCGTCCATTCGAAGTCGAAGCAGAGACCGAGCGCCTGCCGCACGCGCGGGTCGCGGAATTGCTCGCGCCGCTGGTTGACGGCGGTGGCTTGCATGGAGGGCATCGTTTCGGCCGGGAATTCGTGTTTCACCACCTTGCCGGCAATGAAAGCGGGGAAGTCGTAACCCGTCGCCCAAATCCGAGAGACGGCTTCCTCCTTGTAGAGGATCTCTCCCTTCTTGAACGCCTCGAAGGAAGCGTTGCGATCCTGGTAGAACTCGACGCGGATGCGAGCGAAATTGTTTTGGCCACGATTGACCGGCAGGTCGTTGCCCCAATAGTCAGCCACACGCTCATATTCGATCCAGGCCCCTGCCGACCAGCGGCCGACCTTGTAGGCGGCTGACCCCAGCGGCGGGTTCATCTGCGAGGAATCGAACGGGTTGGCTGTGTAGAAAGCCTTTGACAGGATCGGGAACGCGACGACGTTGAGGATGGTGCGGCTTGTCTGCTTGCCGGAGAACCTGAGCTGCACCGTGTGGGCGTCCACGGCGATCGCGTCATCCAGATGCGTCAACGGCAGCGAATAGTCCGGGTGTCCCTTGTCCTTGAGCAGCTTGAAGGTAAAGGCGGCGTCCTCAGCCGTCAGCGGCGTGCCGTCATGGAAACGGGCCTGCGGGCGCAGCGAGAAGGTGAAACCGTTGCGATCGTCGGAAATCGTCACGCCGTCGGCGATCAGCCCGTAGACGGCGTCAGGCTCGTCGAACGCTCTCACCATCAGTGAGTCGAAGCACATTTCCATGCGTTGCGGCGAATCGCCTTTGGGAACGAACGAATTCAGCGTGTTGAAGGTCAGCGGCGTCTGGTTGGAGCCCCAGGTGCGCGGCAGGAAATTGAAGATGCCGCCTTGCGGCGCATCGACATTGACATAGTCGAAGTGGGTGAAGTCCGGCTTGTATTTGAGGTCGCCGAAAGCCGACAGTCCATGCAGTTTCTCGCCGGTCGGGCTGGCGGCGAAAGCCTTGCCGGGCAACAGCGCAGCGGCGGTCGCTGCAGCGCCGAGCGCCAGGAAATCGCGGCGAGGGAGCACCGCCATCAATTGCTGCCCTTGTACTTGGCGGCTAGCGCCTTTTCCTTGTCCGCATCGATCCACCAGGAATCGATGTCGGCGCCACGGTAGCCGGGCTGCTTTTCCGGGATGCCGAACTTGTTCCAGTAGGCCAGCCACACCACGGCGCGGTGGTATTGCGGCACGACATAGTAATTCCACAGCAACACGCGATCGAGCGCATGGGTCGCGGCGACGAGGTCGTCGCGGTCGGTGGCAAAAATGATGCGGTCGACAAGGGCATCGACGACCGGGTTCTTGATGCCGGAATAGTTGCGCGATGCCGGTGTGTCGGCGGCCTTGGAGCTCCAGAAGTCGCGCTGCTCGTTGCCGGGCGATTCCGACTGCTGAAGCTGTCCTGTGATGACGTCGTAATCGAAATTTCTGACGCGGTTGGTGTACTGGCTCGGGTCGACGATGCGCAATGTCGCATCGACGCCGATCTTGCGCAGATTGGCGATCCAGGGGCTGGAAATGACCTGGTCGGTTTCACCCGAGCCGAGGATTTCAAACTTGAATGGCTCGCCGGTCTTGGCGTTGACCATCTTGCCGCCCTTGATCACCCAGCCGGCCTGGGCGAACAGGTCGACCGCCTGCTTCAGATATTTGCGCTCGGCCTGTGGCGAATCGTAGACCGGCAGCTTGAATTCCTGCGTGAACAGCTCCGGTGGCAGCCTATCGCGGTACTTCTCCAGGATTTCCAGTTCCTTGCCTTGCGGCAGGCCGCTTGAGGCCAGTTCCGTGCCCTGGAAATAGCTGTGGGTGCGGGTGTTGAAGCCGAAGAACAGCGTGCGGTTCATCGATTCGAAATCGAAGGGGTAGGTGAGCGCGGCCCTGACCAGCCGATCGGCAAACAGCTTATGCCTCTGGTTGAGCATGAAGGCCTGCATCGGCTCGGGCGAGGTGGTCTTGAACTCCTGCTTGATCACGTCGCCGGCCTTGATCGCCGCGAAATCATAAAACGTCGCCCAGCGCTTCGAGCTGTTTTCCGGCTTGATGTCGTCGAGCCCTCCCTTCTTGAACGCCTCCCAGGAGGCGTTGTCGTCAAGAATGTAGGTGAAATGCTGGGCGTCGAAATTCTCGCGGCCGATCTTCACCGCTAGCTTGGTGCCCCAATAGTCGGGCACGCGCTGCCAGACGATTTCCGACCCCGCTTTGAAGCTGGCGATCTTGTAGGCAGCCGAGCCTAGTGGCGGCTCCAGCGTCCCCTTGGTGATGTCACGCTTTTTGCCCGTGGCGTCGGTGCCTTCCCACCAATGCTTGGGCAACACGACAAGGTCGCCGAGAATTTTCGGCAGTTCGCGATTGCCCTTCTGGTCGAAATGAAACTCGACCTCGCGGTCCGAGATGGCGACCGCGTCGGTGACGTTTTCGAAATAGCGGCTGTACATCGGGCTGTTGGCCTTCAGCACCTGGAACGACCAAATCACGTCGTCGGTGGTTATCGGCTGCCCGTCATGCCATTTCGCGCGTGGGTCGAGCCGGTAGGTGGCCGAGGAATAGTCGGTCGGGTACTTGTAGGCATCGGCGATGAGCGGGTGGCTGACGCTGCCTTCGTCAGTCGCCTGATCCATCAGCGTGTCGTAGAGCAGGCCGCCGCCAAATGGCTGCAGGCCGGCCGCCGGCGAGCCCTGCACGATGTAGGGATTGAAGCTGTCGAATGTGCCGGAAACCACCGAATTGTAGGTGCCACCCTTCGGCGCGTCCGGGTTCACATAATCGTAGCGCTGGAAGTTCTCGCCATATTTGGAGGGACCGATCAGTGAAGAGGTGGTGTGCCATTCGTCCGCAGCGGCCGCTTGCAACCCGGCAGCCACAACGACTGCTGCCAGCATGGACCTCAGAAGCGTTCGGCCAACCGTCATGCGTTCTCCTCTTCGCGATGCCCGGCAATCCTAGATGATTTGACGCCGGTGAAAACCGCCATGCGACGGCTTTGTCGCCGCATATGCAGTTTTCCTAACAAAAAAGCCGGGCTGAACCCGGCTTTTCTGAGGTCATCGAGATGACAATTTGGTTATTTGGCAGGCGCTGCCGGGGCGGCAGGCGCCGCACCTTCAGCCGGCTTTGCCGGAGCAGCGCCCTCGGCGGGCTTGGCCGGCGCTGACGCGTCAGCAGCGGCACCTGGGGCCGGCAGCGGCTTCGGGCTGTCCGACAGCGTGCGCAGATAGGCAATGACGTTGGCGCGGTCCTCGTCCTTCGGCAGGCCGGCAAAGCCCATCGCCGTGCCCTTCACGAATTTCTTCGGCGAGGTGATGAAGTGGTTGATGTTGTCGTACGTCCACTTCTCGGTGCCGCCCTTGGAAAAATCCTTCATGCCGGCTGAATAAGCAAAGCCCTCATGCGCGGCCACCGGGCGATCGATCAGGTCCCAAAGGTCCGGGCCGACCTTGTTCGGGCCACCCTTTTCGCCGGAATGGCAGGCTTGGCACTTCTTGAACACGGCGGCACCCTGCTCGACATTGGCGGTGGCCAGCAGGTCGGCAATCGGCTTGGCTTCAACGGCAGGGCCGGCGCCGCCGCCTTCGGCTGGCTCGGTCGCCTCGATGGCGAAGCCTGGCTTTTCGGGCGCGGGCGAGGCGAACAGCGCGTCAGACACAAGACCGACCGAGAAAACGACGAAACAGGTTCCGAGCAATCCGGCGAGCAGCTTGTTGACTTCGTTGGAATCCATGCGCCCCTTGCTCCCTTTTCCGGCGGACCGATCGTCCACTCCGTCCGTCGGTATCCTGACCCGCCCCGTCGAGCCGGTCAAATCGGGCGGAAACTAGGTCTTTTGCTCCAGCGTTGCAACACCTATAAGGGCGCTTCCAGTGAGACCTTTTGCCACTTTTCCCATCGTCTTTTCAAACGCCAGCAGCCCCAATGTCCACGCTCATCCTGATCCCGGCCCGCATGGCCTCGACGCGCCTGCCGGGCAAGCCGCTGGCCGACATAGCCGGCGCGCCGATGATCGTGCATGTCGCCCGCCGCGCCGCCGAGGCCGGGCTTGGCCGGGTGGTGGTGGCAACCGACACGCAAAGCGTGGCCGAAGCGGTGCGGTCGCACGGTTTCGAAGCCGTGATAACGCGCATCGATCACGAATCCGGCTCCGACCGCATTTTCGAGGCGCTGAGCGCGCTCGACCCTGGCCACAAGGTCGAAACCATCGTCAATGTACAGGGCGATCTGCCGACCATCGATCCGGAGATCATCGGGGCAGCGCTGCGGCCGTTCGAGGACGCCGCGGTCGACATCGCCACGCTCGGCGTCGAGATCGTCCGTGACGAGGAAAAGACCAATCCCAATGTCGTCAAGATTGTCGGCTCGCCGCTGTCGGCGACGCGGCTCAAGGCGCTCTATTTCACTCGCGCCACCGCGCCCTGGGGCGAGGGGCCGCTCTATCACCATGTCGGCCTTTACGCCTATCGGCGCGCGGCGCTCGAACGCTTCGTCGCACTAAAACCGTCGCCGCTGGAGCGGCGCGAGCGGCTGGAGCAGCTGCGGGCGCTGGAGGCCGGTATGCGCATCGACGCCGAGATCGTGCAGTCGCTGCCGCTTGGCGTCGATACGCCGGAAGACCTCGAACGCGCCAGGCAAATCCTTTCCTGAGACCCTTTCAACCTGAGATATCGGCATGCCTGAAAAGACCAACAGAATATCCTTCCAGGGCGAGCCCGGCGCCAATTCCGACACCGCCAGCCGCAACATGTTCCCTTCGATGGAGCCGTTGCCGTGCCCGACCTTCGAGGATGCGTTCAACGCGGTCGAGACCAACAAGGCCGACCTCGCCATGATCCCGATCGAAAACACCATCGCCGGGCGGGTCGCCGACATCCACCATCTGCTGCCGGAATCGAAGCTGCACATCGTCGGTGAGTATTTCCTGCCGATCCACTTCCAGCTGATGGTGTTGCCGGGCGTCAAGCGCGAAGAGATCAAGACCGTGCACAGCCATATCCATGCGCTGGGGCAGTGCCGCAAATACATCCGCAAGAATGGCTGGAAACCGGTGATTGCCGGCGACACGGCGGGCTCTGCCAAGCTGGTGTCGGAGCTCAAGGATCGCACCATGGCCTCGCTCGCGCCGGCTCTCGCCGCCGAACTCTATGGGCTCGACATCATCGAGAGGAATGTCGAGGACACTGACTCGAACGTCACCCGCTTCGTCGTCCTGACCAAGGACAAGCGATTGGCCGAACGGCCCTCGACTGACACCAAGATGATGACGACCTTCATGTTTCGTGTCCGCAACGTGCCGGCCGCGCTCTACAAGGCGATGGGCGGTTTCGCCACCAACGGCATCAACATGACCAAGCTGGAGAGCTACCAGCTCGGCGCTTTCACGGCGACGCTGTTTTACGCCGACATCGAGGGCCATCCCGATGATCCGCTGGTCAAGCTGGCGCTTGACGAACTGCGCTTCTTCTCGCGCGAAGTGCGGATACTCGGCGTCTATCCCGCGAGCGAGTCCCGCGAGCAGTGGAAGGTCGCCGACTAAACTAAAAGTGTCAGCGGCACGTAGTCGATTTCCATGAAGGTTTCGACTTCCGGGACCCAGCGGTCGCGCACGAAGGCGACGTGGTCGGGGTGCTCGTTGTACCTGGTGTAGGCGGCCTGATCGGCGAACTCCATCGAGAAGCCGAAGTGATAGTCGTTCTTGGGGCTGACCTGCCGCAGCGGCTCGAAATGGGTGACGCCCTTGATCGCGCTGAGGATTCGCTTGGCGTCGGAGAGGAATCGTTTTTCCTCCAGCGAGTATTGCGGGTGCTTCAGGGTGAAAACCACGGTGTGACGGATCATTTTTTGCTCCCGTTATCCCTACTTATTCGCTGTCGACCCAGGCGCGGATCAAATGATGCGCGATCGCGCCTTTCGGGGGTGTCACCAGATTGTCCTGGTGCGTCCTCTCCAGCATAGAGCGCACCTCGTCGCGGAAAAACCAGCGGCAGTCTTCCAGCTCGTTGAGATCGGCCTGAATGTCTTCGTTGAGCGGTTCGCCGAAGCAACCGATCATCAGCGAATAGGGGAACGGCCAGGGCTGGCTGGCATGGTAGACGACGCGGCCGAGCCGGATGCCGGCTTCCTCCAGCGTCTCGCGGCGCACCGCCGCCTCGATGGTCTCGCCCGGCTCGATGAAGCCGGCAAGCGCTGAATACATGCCCGGCCCGAAATGCCGGCCGCGGCCAAGCAGGCATTTTTCGCGTGTCACCGTCAGCATGATCGCAACTGGATCCGTGCGCGGAAAATGCTCGGTGCCGCAGTTCGGACAGTGCCGCTTATAGCCGCCGGCCCGCATTTGCGATTCGTGGCCGCATTTGCTGCAGAAGCGATGGCTGGCGTGCCATGCGAGCAGCGCAGCCCCTTGCGCCAGCGCGCCCGCCGCCGCCTCGTCGATCAGCCCCTGCATATAGACCGAGCGATAGTCGATGGCCTTGATGGTATCCGGCAACTGCTCCGGCTCGATGCCAACCGGCACCGCCAGCACCGGGCCTCTTTCGGAAAACCCAAGCAGCACACCCTGTGCAAGCGATGGCTGCAGCTTCTGGCTTTCAGCCAGGTCGAACCAGGGGTCGAAGCGGCCGTCGTTCAACTTCAGATGCAGGCGGCCACCATGCATCGGCAAAAGCCTGGTGGAAGGATCAGCCAGCGCCTTTTCGACGGAATCGTCGGCGCGGTTCTCGGATTGCCGGTCGATCGTGTTGCCGGCGAAACCGACGAGCTGGCTCGGCTCGCGCAAGGGCGCGTCAAATAGGCGAAAGGTCATGGAAGCTCAAACGCTAGAGCATGATGCCGAAAAGTGTGAAGCGGTTTTCGGACGACATCATGCTCTCTTTCTTTGATTAGAGGCGGATTCAGATTTCAGGTCGAACAGACCTGAAATCATCCGGCTCTGGGATGAACACTGGCGGTTTATAGCGCCGCCTTTATCTGTTGCGCAAACCGGCGGATGTCGGAACGCTGATAGGGCTCGCGCATGCCGTGCCCCCATACCGGGCCCGGCCAGCCCGGATCGGCTTCCGAGCGGGCAATGACGTGGACATGCAGTTGCCGCACGATGTTGCCGAGCGCGCCGGTATTGATCTTGGTGCAGCCGGTGGCTCTTTTCAGCGCCTGCGCCACCATATTGGTCTCGAAGGTCAGCATCGCCTGGTCGAGCGGCGTCAGGTCGTGGATTTCCTCGATGCCGGGCCGCTGCGGCACCAGCACCAGCCATGGCCAGCGGCGGTCGTTCATCACCCTGAGTTCGCACAGGCCGAGCCACATCAGCTGCTCGCTGTCCGCCTCCAACCTGGAGTCGAGCGTGAATCCGGCCTTGAGGCCCGGCAGCATTGGCGTTTCCCTTGCGTTTCTCGCATTATCTCCCAAACTCATGAACGCTAGAGCGGCTGCACGGGGGCTGCAAGCGATTCATTGAGCGGCGGAGCCTATGGGCGTCCGATTCTCATGCACCCTTGCATTTCATCGCTGAATTGCCGATATGGAACGCGGGAGGTTGGTGGTGGACGATCCACTCGCCAACCGGGTCAGGTCCGGAAGGAAGCAGCCCTAACGAGCCCGGAACGGGTCATTGTTCCAGCCTCCCACCTCATCGGCCCCTCTCGCGACATTGACGACGCATTGCAGCGCGGGCGAGACTATTAGCAGGAATCGGCCAGCCTCGGACGCGGCCTTTTGGAGCTTTACGGGCGAATGAGCGAAGCCGGAAATTCGGGAACGGAAAAGGAAAAGGCCGCCGCCTATCGTGTGCTGGCGCGCAAATACCGTCCGTCGAATTTCTCCGAACTGATCGGCCAGGAGCCGATGGTCCGCACGCTGACCAACGCTTTCTCCACCGGCCGCATCGCCCAGGCCTGGATGCTGACCGGCGTGCGCGGCGTCGGCAAGACGACCACGGCGCGCATCCTGGCGCGGGCGCTCAACTACAAGACGCCGACGGTCGACCAGCCATCGGTCGACCTTGCCATTTTGGGCGAGCATTGCCAGGCGATCATGGAAGGCCGCCACGTCGACGTCATCGAGATGGACGCGGCATCGCATACCGGCATCGACGACATCAGGGACATCATCGAGCGCGTGCGCTACGCCCCGGTGTCGGCGCGCTACAAGGTCTACATCATCGACGAAGTGCATATGCTCTCCACCCAAGCCTTCAACGGCCTGCTGAAGACGCTGGAAGAGCCGCCGCCGCACGTCAAATTCATCTTCGCCACCACCGAAATCCGCAAGGTGCCGATCACCGTCCTGTCGCGCTGCCAGCGCTTCGACCTCAGGCGCATCGATGCCGGCGCGCTGGTTGCGCATCTGTCGTCCATTGCCGGCAAGGAAGGCATTTCGGTCGACGACGACGCGCTGGCGATGATTGCGCGCGCCGCCGAAGGGTCGGCCCGCGATTCGCTCTCCATTCTCGACCAGGCCATCGCCCATGGCGGCGGCGCCGTCAGCGCCGAAGCGGTGCGCGCCATGCTGGGGCTCGCCGATCGCGCTCGCATCGTCGACCTGTTCGAACATGTGATGAAGGGCGATGTAGCGGCGGCTTTGGCCGAATTCCGCAACCAGTACGATACCGGCGCCGATCCGGCCGCGGTGCTAACCGATCTTGCCGAATTCAACCACCTTGTCACCCGGTTGCGCTTCGTGCCGACGGCAGCCGACGACGCCTCGCTGTCCGAGGACGAACGCCGGCGCGGCGCCGAATTCGCCAGCACGCTGTCGGTCAAGGTGCTGTCGCGGACCTGGCAGATGCTGTTGAAAGGCATTCCCGAGGTGCAGTCTTCCAACCGACCGGTCAGCGCCAGCGAAATGGTGCTGATCCGGCTGGCGCATGCCGCCGACCTGCCGACGCTGGATGAGGCGCTGAAATCACTGGAGAGCGGTGCCTCGAGCGGCACGCAGCGTCCGAATGGAGCGCCGGCCAGCCCCGGCCCGGCAACCCCAGGCAATGGCGGCGGAAGTGCCGTGGCGCAGTCGCGCATGCCGAATTCCGGCGGCAGCGGTGCGCAGACGATGCGGCTGGTCGAGCCCGAACCGCTGCCGGCGAGCTTCGTTGCGGCACCCGAGCCGGTGGTCGAGACGCCGCCAGTGCCGGTTAAATCGTTGGCCGATATCGTCGCGCTTGCCGACCAGCAGCGCGACATGGCCTTCAAGGTGCAGGTCAAGCGCTGCGTGCGCCTGGTGCGCATTGAGCCCGGCCGCATCGACGTCAGCCTGACCGACGATGCGCCGAAAATGCTGCTCAACGAACTGACCGCCAAGCTGCGCGCCTGGACCGGCCGCAACTGGCTGGTGTCGCTGTCGAAGGAAGAAGGCGGCCAGACGCTGGCCGAGATGGAATCGACCAAGCGCGAGACCGCTTTCTCCGATGCCAGAAGCGATCCGGCGGTGGCCGCCATCCTGGCGCGCTTTCCCGGCGCCAAGATCATCGACGTGCGCATTCCCGACGCGCCGRAAGTCGACACCGACAAGGCCGAAGTGCCGGTCGAGCCATCGGCCGACGACGACGAAACCTGACCACAGCACGAATCCGCAAAGGACCCGACCATGAAAGATCTTCTCGGCCTGATGGGCAAGGCGAAGGAAATGCAGGCCAAGTTCCAGGCCATGCAGGACGAGATCGCCACGCTTGAAGCAAGCGGGCAGGCCGGCGGCGGCCTGGTCAACGTCACGCTGACCGGGAAGTTCGAAATGAAGTCGCTGAAGATCGATCCGTCGCTGTTCAAGGAGGACGACGTCGAGATCCTCGAAGACCTGCTTCTGGCCGCTCACAATGACGCCAAAAATAAGGTCGAGCAGATTATGCAAGAGAAGACCAAGGCGCTGACGGCAGGCTTGCCGATCCCGCCTGGAATGAAATTGCCGTTCTGAGCCGGCTCCCACCAGTTAATTGATTATGAACGGAAATCGGCTGCCAGGGCTATTGTTAACACTTTCCCCGGCTTTGCTCACGGGGACATATCTTCGCATTTATAAAGTTTTACCTATGCTGCACGAATGCTAATCCTTTAGCCATCTTTTTGCCTTTAAGAGTCTCATTCTTGCCACATCTCGGGACGGGTGGCATCTTGAAAATGAGGCACTTTTGTTGATCGCGACGCGATGGAAGACGCCGCTGTTGCTCGGCATCATCTCTTCCCCCCTGTTTCTGGCGGGTTGCAGCCAGACCACTTCTTCCCACGGCATGTCGGTCGCCAGCCTGACCGACGCCATCACGCCGAGTTTCCTGAGCCGGCCCTTTAGCCACACGCCGAAGGACAGGGAGTGCCTGGAGCGGGCAATGTTCTTCGAATCCAACCGCTCGAGCCGCGACGGCATGATCGCCGTCGGCACGGTGGTGATGAACCGTCTGCGCTCCGGCAATCATGGCAGCACCATCTGCGAGGTGGTGGGCGAACCGGGCCAGTTCGCGCCCGGCGTGATGACGCGGCCGATGAATTCGAAAGCCATGCCCGACGTCGAGGAAGCCGCAGACGCCGTGCTCAAGGGTGAGCGCAAGGCCAAGCTGAAGAACACGATGTACTTCCACACCGCCGGCCTGCGCTTCCCCTACAAGAACATGCACTACACCATGGTTGCCGGCGGTAATGCCTTCTATGAGAAGCGCGGCCGCAACTGGCAGCCGCTGCCGGATGAACCCACGACCATGGTCGCTTCGGCAACGCCGCGCGCGCCGGTGCCTGAAGCGCCGGTACAGGTGGCTTACGCCGAGCCGGTGGTGAAGACGATTGTCCGTCCCGATCCTGCCAAGCAGGCCGCGGCAGTTCGCGCGGCCAAGGCAAGCCGCGCCCCGGCCGAGCAGACCCCAGCCGAGCAAACCTATGTGACCGCTGCCGTGGCACCTGCGAAGGGCGGCCGCGTCGCGGTCAAGCAGACGGAGGTGGCGATGCAGGAACCGATGGCCGAGCCCGATGCCTCGCGCTTTGGCGGCGTCCTCAACGCCCGCTACATCACGTCGGTGCCGAACGGGACACAGGAAGCGTCGATGGGCTTCCAGTCGACGCCTGAGAACACCGACGCGATCGGCGCGATGATCGCGGACCAGACCCGGCCGGCTTCGGCCTACTAAGACCTACAGCATTTTCAGAGCCCGCCATGCCAGCATGGCGGGCTCTGTGCGTATGCGACATGTTTCAAAGCGCGCGGAAAAATCCTAGATCAGTGCGATGTCGAAGCGAATCGCCGGTCCCGAGATCGAACGCCTGATCCAGCTCCTGGCCAAGGTGCCGGGGCTAGGGCCGCGTTCGGCGCGGCGCGCGGCACTGCACCTCATCAAGAAGAAGGAGCAGCTTTTGTCACCGCTCGCCGCCGCCATGGGCGACGCCGCCGACAAGGTGCGCATCTGCACGACCTGCGGCAATGTCGATACCTCCGACCCCTGCATGATCTGCATCGATCCGCGCCGCGATGCCGCGACGCTGATCGTCGTCGAAGATGTGTCGGATCTCTGGGCGCTGGAACGGGCTGCGGCGATGAACGTGCGCTACCACGTGCTCGGCGGCACGCTGTCGCCGCTCGACGGCATAGGTCCTGAACAACTCAACATCCGCTCGCTGGTCGACCGCGTCGCCGGCGGCGAGGTGAAGGAGGTAATCCTCGCCGTCAACGCCACGGTAGAGGGCCAGACGACGGCGCATTACCTGACCGACCAGCTTTCCGGTTTCGAGATCAAGGTGACCAGGCTCGCGCATGGCGTGCCGGTCGGCGGCGAGCTCGACTATCTCGACGAGGGAACGCTGGCCGCCGCGCTGCGCTCGCGGACGGTGTTTTGACGCAATTGGCGGGGATGCTCCAGAGATGACTGCATTCCTTCGCGCCCCCCTCTGTCCTGCCGGACATCTCCCCCACGAGGGGGGAGATCAGATGTCACGTCGGCTTTCACCAATTTCCCACGTTGCAGGAAAAGGCGCGGCGCCAACACGGCCAATCTCCCCCCTTGTGGGGGAGATGTCCGGCAGGACAGAGGGGGGCGCGACAGAACACGGATCTTTCAGATTGGCGCTCGTTACCCTTCTCGCATCCCTTGTCGCCCTGCTTTTTGCAGCCCCCGCCTCCGCCGCAAAAATCGACGACCAGTTCCGCGCCTGGTTGCAGACCGATCTCTGGCCCGAAGCCCAGACCAAAGGCATCTCCAAATCCACCTTCGACGCCGCCTTCGACGGCGTGAAGCCGAACCTCAAATTGCCCGACCTCGTCCTACCCGGCGAAAAGCCCAAAACCCCGCAAAAGCAGCATCAGGCCGAGTTCGGCTCGCCCGGCGCCTATTTCGCCGAAAAGACGGTGCGCGCCGTCACATCAGGCGGGCGAACGCGCGAAGCGGCCAACGCCAGGACGCTGGCGGCCATCGAGAAACGCTACGGCGTGCCGGGCGAGGTGCTGCTGGCGATCTGGGGTCGCGAGACCGGCTTCGGCGCTGCGAAGATGCCCTACGATGCCTTCGAGGTGCTCGGCACCAAGGCGTTCATGTCGACCAAAAAAGACTTCTTCCGCACCGAGATGCTGGCCGCGCTTGAGATCGTCGAGCGCGGACTGGCGCCGGTCGGCGCCATGAAATCGTCCTGGGCCGGCGCGCTCGGCCAGCCGCAATTCATGCCAACGTCGTTCCTGAAGCATGCKGTSGATTTCGACGGCGATGGCCACCCCGATATCTGGAATTCGACCCCGGATGTTTTGGCCTCGATTGCCAACTATCTCGTCCACTATGGCTGGGTGAAGGGACGTGGCTGGGGTTTCGAGGTGACGGTGCCGGAGAGCGTCTCCTGCTCGCTCGAAGGTCCTGACCAGGGCAAGAAGATCTCAGCCTGGGTGGCGATGGGTATCAGCCGTGTCGGCGGCAAAACGTTTCCGGCCAGCGAACTGAAGGCCGAAGGTTTTCTCTTGATGCCGGCCGGGCGCGGCGGTCCGGCCTTCATCGCGACGCCCAATTTCTACGTGCTGAAGGAATACAACACCAGCGACCTCTATGCCCTGTTCATCGGCCATGGCGCCGACCGCATTGCCCATGGCGATGCCGACTTCGCCGGCAAATGGGGTCCGGTCGGCGGCCTGCACCGTTCCGACATCGCCGCTCTGCAGCGGGCACTGGAAGCCAAGGGCTACGATGTCGGCAGCGCCGACGGCCTGCCCGGCTTCAAGACCCGCCGCTCGATCGGCAGCTGGCAGGCCAAAAACGGCCGCGCTGCCACCTGCTTTCCCGACGACGATCTGGTCGCCGCGATCAAGTAGCATCGACAAGAGCAGATTCTTCCCCGTCGGCGGCTGCAATTGGCCGGCCATGCTTCGACGGCCGTCGCTCATTCCGCTCCAATGTGCCGGCTCATAAATGTCCGTTGCCGGTTGGAAGGCCGGCGGATAGGGTGTTGACCAACTGGACAAAAACCAACACGTTAAGGGGTCGAACGGCCGTCCTACGGCCGCGAAAAAGAACACTGCAGCCCTGGGCCGGGAACTCGGGGTCAACAATCAACAAAACAGGGAACAATCACCATGATGATGGAAAAGTTTGCTCTACGCTCGCGCGCATTGCTCGCAGGAGCCGCGCTGTCCGCGCTGCTTGTGGCGCCTGCCTTTGCCGTGACACCCGCCGACACGCTGGTCGAAGGTTTTGCCATCGACGACATCATCTCCATGGATCCGGGCGAGGCATTCGAATTGTCGACCGCCGAGGTCACCGGCAACACCTATGATCTTCTCGTGCGCCTCGATCTCAGCGACACCTCCAAGGTCAAGGGCGACCTCGCCGAGAGCTGGACCGTCTCCGACGACGGCCTAGTCTATACGTTCAAGCTCAAGCCCGGCCTGAAATTCGCCTCCGGCAATCCGATCACGGCGGCCGACGTCGCTTATTCGTTTGAGCGTGCCGTCAAGCTGGACAAGAGCCCGGCCTTCATCATCGGCCAGTTCGGCATCAGCGGTGACAACGTCACCGACAAGGCCAAGGCTGTCGACGACACCACCTTCCAGTTCACCGTCGACAAGGCCTATGCGCCGAGCTTCGTCTTGAACTGCCTGTCGGCAACGGTTGCTTCCGTGGTCGACGCCAAGCTGGTCAAGGAACATGTCGCTGCGGTGACGCCCAGCGCCGACTACAAATACGACAATGATTTCGGCAACGCCTTCCTGAAGACCGGCTATGCCGGCTCCGGCGTCTACAAGCTGCGTGAATGGCGGGCCAACGAGGTCGTCGTTATGGAGCGCAACGACAATTACTTTGGCGAGAAAGCCAAGCTTGCCCGCGTCATCTATCGCAACATGAAGGAAAGCTCGGGCCAGCGCCTGGCGCTCGAGGCCGGCGACATCGACGTTGCCCGCAATCTCGAGCCGAACGACCTCGACGCCATCGCCAAGAACGCCGATCTCACGACCACCAGCGCGCCGAAGGGCACGGTTTTTTACATCAGCCTCAACCAGAAGAACCCGAATCTGGCCAAGCCCGAAGTTCGGCAGGCGTTCAAATATCTGGTCGACTATGACGCCTTGGGCTCCACCATCCTCAAGGGCATCGGCGAGATTCACCAGAGCTTCCTGCCCGATGGCGTGCTCGGCGAGCTGGACGAGAACCCCTTCAAGCTCGACGTCGCCAAGGCCAAGGAATTGCTGGGCAAGGCCGGCCTCGCCGACGGCTTCAGCGTAACCATGGACGTGCGCACCGGTCAGCCCATCACGGGCATGGCGGAATCGATCCAGCAGACGCTGGGACAAGCCGGCATCAAGCTGGAGATCATCCCCGGCGACGGCAAGCAGACGCTGACCAAGTACCGCGCCCGCAACCACGACATCTATATCGGCCAATGGGGCCAGGATTATTTCGATCCCAACTCCAATGCCCAGACCTTCGCCTCGAACCCGGACAATTCGGATGCCGGCAAATCCCATACGCTTGCCTGGCGCAACTCGTGGGATATTCCGGACCTGACCAAGGAGACGGAAGCAGCGCTCCTGGAGAAGGATGCCGGCAAGCGCGCCGATATGTACAAGGATCTCGAGAAGAAGGTCCTCGACACCAGCCCCTTCGTCATCATTCACCAGCAACTGGAAGTGGTTGGCCTGCGCAAGAACCTCAAGGGCCTCGTGCTCGGCCCGAGCTTCGACACCAACTTCGTCGGCTCGGTTTCCAAGGAATAGTGCCGGCGGACGCGCCGCATGAGCGCGGTTGAAAACGAAGTGGCGGCGGGGCGCGGCGGCGCCCGCGCCGTTGCTGCCGCATTATTCATCGGCCGTTTCCTGGTCATCGCGATAACGACCTATCTCGGTCTGCTCGCGGTGACCTTCTTCATCGGCCGGGTCATCCCGATCGACCCGGTGTTGGCGGTGCTGGGTGACAGGGCGCCTCTCAATGTAGTCGAGCGCACGCGCCGCGAGATGGGTCTCGATCTGCCGTTGATCGAACAGTTCTACCTCTATGTGAAAGCTGCGCTGAACGGCGATTTCGGCACCTCGGTGCTGACCACCAATCCCGTCATGACCGATATCCGTCGAGCTTTTCCGGCAACCATCGAACTGGCGACGCTGGGAACATTGATCGGTTCCATGATCGGCGTGCCACTTGGCGTGCTGGCAGCGGTAAAACGCGGCAGTCTCATCGACCAGATCGTGCGCATTGTCGGCCTGATCGGCTATTCCGTGCCGATCTTCTGGATCGGGCTTCTGGGGCTCGTGCTGTTCTACGCCAAGCTGCAATGGGTGGCGTTTCCCGGCCGTCTCGACATCGTCTACGAATACACCTTCACACCGATCACAGGTTTCTACCTTGTCGACGCCGCGTTGCAGGGGCAGTGGGACGTCTTCTACGACGCTTATCGCCACATCATCCTGCCGGCAGGATTGCTCGGCTATTTCTCGCTGGCTTACATCAGCCGGATGACGCGCTCCTTCATGCTGAACGAGCTGTCGCAGGAGTACATCGTCGCCGCGCGCGCCAAGGGCCTGTCGGAAACGCGCATCATCTGGGGCCATGCGCTGCGCAACGCGGCGGTGCCGATGGTCACGGTCATAGCGCTGTCCTATGCCGGGCTGCTCGAAGGTTCGGTGCTAACCGAGACCGTGTTCTCCTGGCCCGGCATCGGCCTTTACATCACCAATTCGCTGCAGAATGCCGACATGAACGCCGTGCTCGGCGGCACCATCGTCATCGGCTCGGTGTTTATCGGCATCAATCTTCTGTCCGACCTGCTCTACCGCGTGCTCGATCCAAGGACGAAGACTGGATGAGCAGAGGTATCCCACTTTCGGGCTCGGCTGCGGCCAATCACCCCCACTCCGGCCCTTCGGGCCACCTCTCCCCCTGCCCGGGGGAGAGGAAAATCCGGTCGCACGCTTGGCGCCTTTCCTCTCCCCCGTCGAACGGGGGAGAGGTGGTCTGCGAAGCTGACCGGAGTGGGGGTCGACGGCTTCAAGAGGCATCGTCATGACCGCCTCCGACGCCCGCCCTCTCTCCCGCCGCGATTGGCTGCTCAGCGATCGGCCGGCCTCGCGCATGCAGGCAAGGCTCGGCCGCGCCTATGTCGCGTGGCGGCGCTTTTCCGCCAACCGGCTGGCATTTCTTGGCCTGCTCATCATCATCGCGCTGCTGGTGGTCGCCGCCTTCGCCGATGTGCTGGCGCCCTATTCGCCGACCATCGGCGACCTGAAAAATGCGCGCCTGCTGGCGCCGAGCAGCGCGCACTGGTTCGGCACCGACGATCTCGGCCGCGACATCTATTCGCGCATTCTCTTTGGCTCGCGATGGACGCTCTATGTCGTCATCCTTGTCGCCATCATCGCAGCACCCATCGGCCTTTTGGTCGGCACCGTCGCCGGCTATGCCGGCGGCTGGACCGACGCCATCCTGATGCGCATCACCGACATCTTCCTCGCTTTCCCCAAGCTGATCCTGGCGCTGGCCTTTGTCGCAGCGCTTGGCCCAGGCATCGAGAACGCGGTGCTCGCCATCGCCATCACCTCCTGGCCGCCTTACGCCCGAATTGCCCGCGCCGAGACGATGACGGTGCGCAACTCGGATTACATCAAGGCGGTGCAGTTGATGGGTGCCTCGCCGTTCCGCATCGTGCTGCGCCATATCATGCCGCTCTGCATCTCGTCGCTGATCATCCGGGTGACGCTCGACATGGCCGGCATCATCCTCACCGCCGCCGGCCTCGGCTTCCTCGGCCTCGGCGCGCAGCCGCCGCTGCCGGAATGGGGCACCATGATCGCGTCCGGCCGACGCTTCGTGCTCGACCAGTGGTGGGTGGCCGGCGCGCCGGGCTTCGCCATCCTGATCGTCAGCCTCGGCTTCAATCTGCTTGGCGACGGCCTGCGCGACGCGCTCGACCCCCGGAGTGGTGACCAATGAGCGGCACCCTTCTCGACGTCGACGATCTGCGTGTCGATTTCCCCACCCGGACGGGCCTGATCCAGGCGGTGCGCGGCGTCACCTTCTCGCTCGGCCGCGAGCGGCTCGGCATCGTTGGCGAGAGCGGTTCCGGCAAGTCGCAGACCGGCCGCGCCATCATGGGGCTGACCCCGCCGCAGGCCCTTGTGTCGGCGAAGACGCTCACCCTAGACGGCATCGATCTTCTGGCTATGCCGGCCCGTCAACGCCGGGCGCTGCGCGGAAAGCGCATCGCCATGATCCTGCAGGATCCGAAATATTCGCTCGATCCGGTGATGAGCATCGGCCGCCAGATCGTCGAGACGCTGCGCACGCATGAGAAAGTCTCCAAGGCCGAGGCGCGCGAGCGGGCGCTGGCGATGCTCGAAGCCGTGCAGATCCGCGATCCCTCGCGTGTCTTCGACCTGCATCCGCACGAGGTCTCCGGCGGCATGGGCCAGCGCGCCATGATTGCCATGATGCTGATCGCCGGACCGGAATTGATGATCGCCGATGAGCCGACCTCGGCGCTCGACGTCACCGTTCAGCTCGACGTGCTCGGCATTCTCGACCGGCTGGTGAGCGAGCGCGGCATGGGGCTGATCTTCATCTCGCATGATCTGCGCCTGGTCGCCTCCTTCTGCGACCGCGTCATCGTCATGTATGCCGGCAAGGTGGTCGAGCAGCTCAAGGCGTCGGAACTCCGCGACGCCCAGCACCCCTACACGCGCGGCCTGCTCAACTGCATGCCGAGGATCGGCTATGAACGCCACCCGCTGCCGGTACTCGACCGCAAGCCGGAGTGGGCGGCATGACGCCAGCCATTTCCATTGAGGGGCTGGAAGTGGTGTTCGACCGCTTCCGCGCGCTGAAAGGTGTCAGCCTTGAAGCGAAGTCCGGCGAATCCTTCGGCCTGGTCGGAGAGAGCGGCTCCGGCAAGTCGACGCTGCTCAAGGCGATTGCCGGCCTCGTGCCGGCCAAGTCCGGGACTATCACTGTCAACGGCAAGACGCTGGGAGCGCGCCGCGACAAGGCTTTCTATCGCGAAGTGCAGATGGTCTTCCAGGATCCGTACGGCTCGTTGCACCCGCGCCAGACCGTCGACCGCCTGCTGCAGGAGCCGCTCGCCATCCACGGTTTCGCCGACGGCGAACAGCGTATCCAGCGCGCGCTGGACGAGGTCGGTCTCGGCAACGGCTTCCGCTTCCGCTACGCGCACCAATTGTCAGGCGGCCAACGCCAGCGCGTTGCGATCGCCCGCGCGCTCATCCTCGAACCGTCGATCCTGCTGCTCGACGAGCCGACCTCTGCGCTCGATGCCTCGGTGCAGGCCGAAGTGCTCAACCTGCTCGAAGAGGTCCGCCGGCGGCGCAAGCTGACCTTCCTGATGGTCAGCCACGACCTCGCCATCATCACCCATATGTGCGAGCGGCTGATGGTGATGCAGAACGGCGAGGCGGTGGAAAATCTGACGGCGGGCCAGCTGATCGGACACCGCGTGGAGAAGGATTACACGCGCAATCTTTTAAGGGCGAGTGAGGGGTTTGTGCGGACGGCTTGAATTCGTTTGGACTGTTTTTGGGGAAACGTCATGGGTGAGTGGAAGTTTTCAGATCCGCCCAATGTCGCGGTTTTCGTAGACAGGAGCATCGTCAAACGGGATGACTGGATCGCATATGTGTCGCATGACGATGAAGACGGCAGCTGGCAATTTCACAACAGCGAGCCCGGTCCAGCCGAAGACGACGACATCATGCTCATCAGCCTCCAGAATGTGGTTCGGCGAGATGAGAGTATCCTGGAGTTAGCCGACTTGCCGGAAGGCTGGCATGCCTGGCGAAGCTCAAAATCGTCGCCCTGGCAGCGGGCCAAGTCGCGTCCTGTCGGCTTTAATGACAACGACGACACGCAATAGGCTCAGGTGCGGCGTGGCGCGGGAGGCCGCGCTCCTTCGCGCCCCCCTCTGTCCTGCCGGACATCTCCCCCACGGGTGGGGAGATTAGCTGTCATCGCGGTTTTCGCAAATCACCGGTGTTGCAGAATGGCGCGGCGTCAAAACCGCTGATCTCCCCCCTCGTGGGGGAGATGTCCGGCAGGACAGAGGGGGGCGCGAAGGAACGCGACCTTGCCTTACGTCTCCGCAACAGCAGCGCTGCCTACCACAGCATTGTCCTGCTCTTCCCTCGGCTCCTTGATCCGGAACCACGTCACATAAAGCGCCGGCAGGAACAGCAGCGTGATCGCCGTGCCGGCGATGATGCCGCCCATCATGGCGTAGGCCATCGGCCCCCAGAACACTTCGCGCGCGATCGGGATCAGTGCCAGGCTGGCGGCTGCCGCCGTCAGCGCGATCGGCCGCATGCGGTGCTCGGTCGCTTCGATCACAGCCGCCCAACGGTCCTTGCCTTCCCGCACCAGGTCCTCGATCTGCACGATCAGGATGACCGAGTTGCGGATCAGGATGCCGATCAGTGCCAAGACGCCGAGAATGGCGACGAAGCCAAGCGGCGCGCCGCTAGGCACCAAGGCCGCGACCACGCCGATCAGGCCGAGCGGCGCCACCGCCACGACCAGAAACAGGCGCTGGAAGCTTTGCAGCTGGATCATCAGGATGGTCGCCATGACAAACAGCATCAGCGGCACCACCGCGGCGATCGGTCCCTGGCTTTTGGCGCTTTCCTCGACCGAGCCGGCGGTTGCGACCGAATAGCCGGGCGGCAGCTTGGCGATGAAGGCGTCGACCGACGGCTTCAATTCATTGACGACTGTTGCCGGCAGCACGTCGCCGACCAGGCCGGCGCGGACGGTGATCGTCGGAATGCGGTTGCGCCGCCACACCGTCGGCTGTTCGAGGTCGTAGCGGAAGTTCGCCACCGCGGCGAGCGGGATTGCCTCGCCGTTGCCGGTCGGCAGCTGCATGTTCTGCAGCGTGTCGATCGAGCCGCGTTCGGCCTCGCGCGAGCGGGCGATGACGTTGATCAGATAGGTGGCGTCGCGGACCTGGGTGATGGTGGCGCCGCCGACCGTGCTGTTCAGCGCGCTGGCGATGTCGGAGGAGGTGATGCCGAGCTGCCGCGCCTTGTCCTGCAGCACATCGACCCTCAGCACGCGTTGCGGCTCATTCCAGTCGAAGGTCGGCGCCGCCAGCTTGGTATTGACCGCAATCAGGCCGGCAAATTGCTGCGCAAGGTCGCGCACCTTTTGGATGTCGGGTCCGCCGACGCGGTACTGCACCGGGCGCCCGACCGGTGGCCCGAGTTCGAGCGGCTTGACGAAGGCATCGGTGCCGACGAACTCCTCGCGCAGCAGCTTCTCCAGTTGCGGCTTCAGCCGGTTGCGTGCCTCGATGCTCTTGGTGACGATGACGGTCTGGCCGAAATAGGGATTGGCCGGCTGTACGTCGAAGGCGAGCAGGAAGCGCACCGCGCCCTGGCCGATATAAGAGCTGAAATGATCGATGTCGGGATTGCCGGCCAATGCTCGCCCTTCAAAGCGCTCGATCTGGTCGCGCGTCTCGGTCACCGATGAGTTCTGCGGCAGGTTCCAGTCGACGATCAGTTCCGGCCGGTCAGATGGCGGAAAGAACTGCTGCTGGACGAGGCCGAAGCCGGCTATCGAGACGGCAAACAACAAGACCGTGACGAAGATGGTCAGCCAGTGATGGCGCACGGAGCCCACAAGAATGCGCCGGAACAGGCTGGTGAAGCGTCCCGGTTGCTCGTGCTTTTGCTTCATCGTCGCCGGCAGGATGGTGACGCCGAGCAGCGGTGCAAACAGCACTGCCACGATCCATGATACCAGGAGCGAGACCGCGATGACGACGAACAGCGTAAACGTGTATTCGCCAGCGGCGCTGTTGTTGAGACCGATCGGGATGAAGCCGGCGACCGTCACCAACGTACCAGTCAGCATCGGGAAGGCCGTCGAGGTGTAGACGTAGGTCGCTGCCTTGCGCAGATTGTCGCCCACCTCCAGCCGCGCCACCATCATCTCGACCGCAATCATGGCGTCGTCGACCAGCAGCCCGAGTGCGATGATCAGCGCGCCCAGCGAAATGCGCTGCAGCGAGATGCCGAGATAGGCCATGACCGTGAAGGTGATGGCCAGCACCAGCGGGATCGACAGCGCCACGACGAAGCCGGCGCGCATGCCGAGGCTGATGAAGGACACGGCGAGCACGATGGCCACCGCCTCGGCCAGCGCCCGGGTGAAGCCCGACACTGCTTCCTCCACGATCACCGGCTGGTCGGCAACCGGGTGCACGCCGACCCCGACCGGCAGGTCGGCCAGCACCTCGTCCATTTTCTTCTCAAGTGCCGCGCCGAATTCGAGCAGATTGGCGTTGGGCTTCATGCCGATCGCTAGACCGATCGCGTCCTGGCCGTTGAAGCGGAACAGCGCCGTTGGCGGGTCGGCATAGCCGCGCCGGATCGTTGCCACATCGCTCAGCCGGAAGAAGCGGGACGCGCAGATTGATGCCGCGCAGGCTCTCCTCGGACGTAAACTGGCCGCCGACGCGCACACTGACGCGCTCGGGCCCGGATTCGACGACGCCCGACGGGGTGATAGCGTTCTGCGCCTGCAGGCTGGCCACGATCGCCTGCTGGTTGAGACCGAGCGCGGCGATCTGGCGGGTCGAGAATTCGAGATAGATGGCTTCGTCTTGCGCGCCGACCAGATCAACCTTGCCGGCATTCGGCACAGCCAGGATCGCGGTCCTGACATCCTCGACATAATCGCGCAGCTGGCGCGGCGTCAGCCCGTCCGAGGTGAAGGCGTAGATATTGCCGTAGACGTCGCCGAAGCGATCGTTGAAGAAAGGCCCCTGCACGCCTTGCGGAAATTGCGGCGCGATGTCGTTGACCATGTTGCGCACCTGGGTCCAATTCGACACGACATCGCGCGCTTTGGTGGTGTCTTTCAGGTTGACGAAGATGACGGTTTTGCCCGCCGTGGTGACCGAGCGGGTGAAGTCGAGGCTGTCCAGTTCCTGGAGCTTCTTCTCGATGCGATCGGTGACCTGCCGTACGGTCTCGTTGACCGAGGCGCCCGGCCAATTGGCCTGGACGATCATGGTCTTGATGGTGAAGTTCGGATCTTCCTCGCGGCCGAGATTGAGGTAGGAAAAGATGCCGGCGACGACGAAGACCAGCATGAAGTACCAGACCAGCGAGCGGTGGCTGAGCGCCCAGTCGGAGAGGTTGAACCCCTTCATGTGGCCCCTCCTTGCGGGATCTTGACCTTCTGGCCCTCCACCAGGCTGTGGACGCCGGCGGTGACGACGCGCATCCCCGCTTCCAGCCCTTCGGCAACGATGAAGCTGGCGCCATTCTTCGAAGCGATCTTGATGTCGCGCGTCGAGACGCTGGAAGTCTGCTCGTCGACGATCCAGACCTTGTCGCCGCCATTCTTCTGCAACAGCGCCGACAACGGTAGCTCAATCGTCGGCGCCACTTTTGCCACCCGTGTCGCCGTCACTGTCGAGCCGAGCCGGAAGGCTTGCGGCGGATCGGTGAGCGTCAGCCGGACGCGGCGGCTGCGGGTCGAGGCGTCGGCCTGCGGCGCGATCTCGCGCAAAGTCGCCTTTGTCTGGATGGACGGCAACGATTGCAGGATGACGTCGAACGACGTGCCGACGGTGAGGTCGCTGGTCAATTGGTCGGGAATGTCGACAACGGCTTCGCGCAAATCCGAACGCGCCACGGTGACGATGGTCTGACCGGCCGAGACCGTCTGGCCGACTTCGGCGCCGGTTGCCGTGACGACGCCGTCGAAGTCCGAAAACAGTCGGGCGTAACCCAGCTGCTCCTGCGATTTGGCAAGCGCTGCCTTGGCCCGTTCGACGCCGGCCTCGGCCGCTTGCCGTGCCTGCTGCGCGGCATCGAAGACGGCCTGCGAGGTGTTGGCAGCGGCCAGCAGTTGGCGCTGGCGGTCTTCGCTGGCGGCGGCGTTGGTGAATTGCGCCTCGGCGTTGGAAAGTTCCGCCTTCTCCGCCTGGACCGCAAGTTCCAGCGCCGTCGGATCGAGCGTGGCGATCGTCGTGCCTTTGCTGACAATATCGCCGACCTTGACGTCGCGCGAGACGACGCGGCCGAGCAGGCGGAAGGCGAGATCGGCGCTGACCTGCGGCTCGATGGAGCCGGCAAAGCCGAAGGTCTGCGTCGTCTGCGGCTCGATCACCATCGACAGCACCGGCCGGATGATCTCGGGCGGTTTTTCCTCCGACTTGGAGCAGGCGGCGAGCGTCGTCAGGGCGAACAAGGCAGGCACGAGAAGCAGGATGCGCGGACGTCTCATTGTCCGGCTCCCGAGATATCGACAGTCTGTCCGGGGCTGAGCAACTGGCCACCGGCGGTGACGACGCTTTGGCCGGCCTCCAGCCCCTTGTCGACGACGACCACGCCGGAGTCGAAGGCTAGCACATTGACCAGGGCCGTTGCCACCGCCTTGGTCGAGGGATCGACCACCCAGACGGCCGGCTTGCCCTCGATCGAAGTCAGCGCCTGCCAGGGCAGGATGACCGCTTTCGCCGGTATGGCGTTGACCGAGCCGATGACGGTGGCGCCGAGCGGCATGCCGGCCGGCGTGTCGGCAATGCCGACCTTGACCCGGACCGACCCCGAAGCCGGATCGACCGCCGGCGAGACTTCACGCACCTTGCCCACGGCCTTCACCTGCGGGTCGGTCAACAGCGTGATCGTTACTGACGGCGATGGCGCCGTCTTGGCGACCAGCGTTTCCTGGACGTTGAAGACGGCGTCGCGATCGCCATCCTCAGCGACGGTGAAGACGGTCTGTGCCGCCTGCACCACTTGCCCGGCTTCGACCTGGCGGGCGGTGATGACGCCGGCCGCACCGGCCTTCAGCTCGGTGAAGGACAGGTTCTCCCTGGCGTTGGAAAGCGCTTTGTGCCTGATCGACACTGCCTTGCGCCACCTTCCGCGCCTGGTCGGCCGCGTCATAGTCACGCCTGGTGGTGAAACCCTGGGCAAGCAGCGTCTTTTGCCGTTCGAAGGCGGCGGCGGCCTGGGTCAATTGCGCTTGTGCGGCATCGAGATCGGCCTGCGCCGAGCGCAGATCGGATTCCTGTTCCTGCGGATCGATGCGGGCGAGCACGGCATCCTTGTCGACATGCTGACCGACATCGACAAGCCGCTCGGCGACGCGGCCGCCGACACGAAACGACAGATTGTTCAGTGTGCGCGCCGCGATCACGCCAGTCAGTGACGTCCTCGGCGCGTAGTCGGCCATCGCCACCGTCTCGGTGCGCACCATGATCGGCAGTTTTTTGGCAGCCGCCTCCTGCTTCTGGCACCCAGCCAGAACGAGCGGCGCCATCGCGCAGACGATGATGATGGGAGAAAACGAAAAAAGGCCGGAGGCCGGGGGCTGCGGGGCGGACGATGTCGCGTTCCTGCTCATGGGGTCCCTCACCGATCCGGGGCGCTCATGACGGGGCGAGCTGTCACAGACGTCAGGAGGATAATCGATCCCAAGGAAAAGGAAACCTGTCTCGTACGTGTATCGGCTGGCTGTCGAAGCGCCCGCATAGGTGACAGGCCCAATCGCCTGGCGACGGTGCCGACTTGAGGAAAACGTGAAATAAGGTCAGAAGAGGCCTTGGCATTCATCAAACGAGAACGGGCGTCGGCCCGATGAGGGACGAAATGAAGAACGCAGCCATTTCCGAACGCAAGAACCAGTCGATTTCACGCGGCGTCGGCATGACGACGCAGATCTATGCTGACCGGGCCGAAAATTCGGAGATCTGGGACGTCGAAGGCCGCCGCTACATCGATTTCTCCTCCGGCATCGCCGTCGTCAACACCGGCCATCGCCACCCCAAGGTGATCGAGGCGGTCAAGGCGCAGCTCGACCGCTTCACCCATACCTGCCACCAAGTCGTGCCCTATGAGAGCTATGTCAGGCTGGCCGAACGGCTGAACGCCATGCTGCCCGGCAAGTTCGAGAAGAAGACGATTTTCGTCACCACCGGCGCCGAGGCGGTCGAGAACGCCATCAAGATCGCCCGCAACGCCACCGGCCGTCAGGCCGTCATCGCCTTTGCCGGCGGCTTCCACGGCCGCACCTTCATGGGCATGGCACTGACCGGCAAGGTCGTGCCCTACAAGGTCGGCTTCGGCGCCATGCCGGGCGACGTCTACCATGCGCCGTTCCCGGTGCCGCTGCATGGCGTCTCCGTCGCGGATTCGCTGGCTGCGCTCGACAGACTGTTCAAGGCCGATGTCGATCCGGCCCGTGTCGCTGCCATCATCATCGAGCCGGTCCAGGGCGAGGGCGGTTTCTACGACGCGCCGCGTGAGTTCCTGACCGCGCTGCGCAAACTCTGCGACCAGCACGGCATGCTGCTGATCGCCGACGAGGTGCAGACCGGTTTTGCCCGCACCGGCAAGATGTTCGCCATGGACCATCATGAGGTCGCGGCCGACATCACCACCATGGCGAAAAGCCTGGCCGGCGGCTTCCCGCTGTCGGCGGTCACCGGCCGCGCAGAAATCATGGATGCGCCCGGCCCCGGCGGCCTCGGCGGCACCTATGGCGGCAGCCCGATCGGTGTCGCCGCAGCCCACGCCGTGCTCGACGTCATCGAAGACGAGAAGCTCTGCGACCGCGCCAACACGCTGGGCGCCCGGCTGAAGCAGCGCCTGCAGTCGATCCGTGACGACGTGCCCGAGATCGTCGACATAAGGGGCCTCGGCTTCATGAACGCGGTCGAGTTCAACGACGTCAAGAAAGGCCTGCCGTCGGCCGAGATCGCCAATGCGATTCGGCTGAAGGCGCTCGACAAGGGGCTGATCCTGCTCACCTGCGGCGTCTATGGCAACGTCATCCGTTTCCTCGCGCCGATCACCATCCAGGACAACGTCATGAACGAGGCGCTCGACATTCTGGAAAGCTCGATCCGCGAAGTCTGCGCCGCCTGACTTCTACCTCCCCCTTGTGGGGAGGTCGGACCGCAGGTCCGGGTGGGGGGCTTGGCGCCGACCCCACCCCGCTGCTTCGCAGCGACCCTCCCCACAAGGGGGAGGGTAAGCGCGCTAGCCCGCAGCCCTTGCCGGTTCCTGCTGGAACGCGGCCAATGCCGCCTTCAAACCGTCAGGTCCCTCAGCAACCGTCTGCGGCGTCGGCGAAAACCCGGCGCCGAGCATCTTGCGGCCGAGCATGTGGTCGCCCGGCCGGTTGACCGATTCGATGCCGAGCAGCCGGCTTCCAGCATAGTGGTAGATCGAGAACTTGTTGTCGCCGAGGTCGCCCAGCACGACATGGCTGTCGCCGCCCGACGTCAGGCCGACCATCTGCAGCTTCATGTCGCCGATGTCCGACCAGAACCAGGGAACCGCCGCAAAGGCGTCGGCATGGCCGGTGACGGTACGCGCGGCAAGCCGTGCCTGGTCGGTGGCATTCTGCACCGATTCCAGCCGCACGTCGCTGCCGGTCGACCAATGGCGGTAGGAGGCGGCGTCACCGATGGCGAGGACGTCCGGCGCTGACGTGCGCATCTGCTGGTCGACACGGATGCCGTTGGCGACGGTCAGGCCGGCAGCTTGCGCCAGTTCGATATTCGGCACCGCCCCGATGCCGACGATGACCATGCGTGCCGGCAGCCTTTCGCCGGTGGAGGTGATAGTAGCCGAGACATGGCCGTTTTCGCCTTCCAGCCTTGCAATGGTGGTGCCGGTCAGGATGCGCACGCCCAGCGTTTCCAGCCGCTGGCGGACATGGCTCGCCACCACCGGCGCCACGGCGCGGCCGAGCAATCGGTCGACGGCCTCGACCACGGTGACGTTGCGGCCCGCCGCTCGCAGTGTCGCCGCGATCTCCAGTCCGATGAAGCCGCCGCCGAGGATGACGACATCGTCGCTCTGCGCGCTGAGCTCGCGGATCAGCCGCGCATCGGCGATCGAGCGCAGCGACAGCACGCCTGGGAGATCAGCGCCCGGAAGCGGCAGAAGCCGCGGTCGCGACCCCGTGGCGAGGATCAGCCGGTCGAAGGCAAGCGCGCCGCCGCCCGCTATGTCCAGCCTGCGGCCTGCCGTATCGATACTGTCGATTAGGATGCCCGGCCTGAAGTCGATGGCGCTGCCGGTATAAAAGGCCTCGCCGCGCAAGGGCTGCGGCTTGGCCTCGGCATCCTTGATGAAGGTCTTCGACAAAGGCGGCTTGTGGTAGGGCAGCTCGTTTTCGTCGCCGATCAGCACAACCGGCCCGTCATAGCCTTCCTCGCGCAGGCTGGCGGCCGCTTGCACGCCCGCATGACCCGCACCGACAATGACGACACCGTTCTTCATCGCAACCCGAATTCCTGTTTCAAATCTAGAGCATGGTGCCGAAAAGTGCGAAGCGGTTTTCTCGGACAAACGGACTCCGCTTGTCCAGGCACCATGCTTTGATTTTGAGCCGTTCCGCGAGATGGCGATTGTCTGCCGCCGTCGCAAGAGCCCCGGTCCGGGTCGCACCCGGAATGGTGGTCTGTCAATCGCCCCGTCTCGCGACGGTCCCCGCACGGTACGATTTAAAGTTGATAGTCCTAGTTTAGAATAATTCTAAACTGTTGTTTCAATTGAATTTTCTGCTGTACGCCAGTTGACTTCCGGCGCCGCCATCGTTTTATGGAGGCTCGCGCGTCAGCGCATTCCTTTGATGTTTGGGCCTTGAACCCGTTCGATTGGAGGCATTTGGTGTCTTTCTTCCGTGAGCCGCGCAGCGGCGCGGCATCTGTTGTGTCCTACGGCATGCCTATGTCCTGGCACCGCTTGGCGCGCGCGCCTTTTACCGAATTCCCTTTGAACTGGAGAATGATGATGACAGCACGATATGGCGGCAGGCTGGCTGCGATCGGTGCCACGGCTATGTTGACGGCGGCGGTTTTCATATTGCCGGCCAAGGCGGCGGAGACCGATGCCAAAGCGGTCATCAAGACCTATTCCGACATCGCGCTGGCCAAATATGAGGATTCATTGACCACCGCTCAGGCGCTCGACAAGGCTGTCGACGCGCTGCTCGCCAATCCATCGGCAGACACGCTCAACGCCGCCCGCGATGCCTGGAAGGCGTCGCGCGTGCCCTACCAGCAGACCGAGGTCTATCGCTTCGGCAACAAGATAGTCGACGACTGGGAAGGCAAGGTGAACTCCTGGCCGCTGGACGAAGGCCTGATCGACTATGTCGCCAAGAGCTATGGCGCCGAGTCCGATGCCAACGCGCTCTACACCGCCAATGTCATCGCCAACAAGGAAATCGAAATCAACGGCAAGAAGGTCGACGCTTCGAAGCTGTCGCCGGAATTCCTCTCCGGCACGCTGCAGGAAGCCGGCGGCATCGAAGCCAATGTCGCGACCGGCTATCACGCCATCGAATTTCTGCTCTGGGGCCAGGATCTGCATGGCACCGGCCCTGGCGCCGGCGAGCGTCCCTACACCGACTATGACCTGAAGAACTGCACCGGCGGCAATTGCGACCGCCGTGCAGAATATCTGAAGTCGGCCAGCGACCTGCTTGTCTCCGACCTGCAGGAGATGGTCGGCAATTGGACGGAAGACGGCGCTGCCCGCAAGAGCCTCGTCGACGGTCAGCCGAACACCGCCATCTCGGTGATCTTCACCGGCATGGGCTCGCTGTCCTACGGCGAACTGGCCGGCGAGCGCATGAAGCTCGGCCTGTTGCTGCACGATCCGGAGGAAGAGCACGACTGCTTCTCCGACAACACCTACAACTCGCATCTCTATGACGCCATCGGCATCCGCGCCGCCTATCTCGCCACCTACACCCGCCTCGACGGCACCGTCGTTTCGGGCCCGTCGGTGCACGATATGGTCAAGGCAGCCGATCCGGCGATCGACAAGGAGCTGTCCGACAAGCTCGATGTCACCGTCGCCAAGATGGAGGCGATCAAGGCGCGAGCCTTGGCCGGCGAGGCCTATGATCAGCAGATCGCCGAGGGCAACACTGAAGGCAACGCCACCGTACAGGCGGCAATCGATGCGCTGGTCGACCAGACCAAGTCGGTCGAACGCGCCGTCGGCGCGCTGAAGCTCAGCAACATTGCCTTCGAGGGTTCCGACAGCCTCGACGCACCGGACAAGGTGTTCAAGTAGCACCCCAACCAACCACCAGCCAAACGGCGCGGAGGAGGCGCCGTCAGCCAGAGCCAATCCATGCTGATCTGCCATTGCAACATCATCACTGAAAGGGAGATTGAGCAGACGATCGTCGATCTGCTGGATCAGGATCCCTGGCAGCTCATCGTGCCGGCGAAGGTCTATCACACGATGCAAAAGCGCGGTCGCTGTTGCGGCTGCTTCCCAAATGTGGTCGAAACGATCATCCGGGTCACCGAAAATTACCACGCCAGCTCGGAGGCGAACGGCGTGGACATCGTTTCACATCTGGATCGCGTCAGAGGCCTGCGCGTCCAATACGGGAGCAGAACCCATGAAAGGCGAAAAGCAGATCATCGAGCGGCTTAACGAGGCTCTTTTTCTGGAGCTCGGCGCCGTCAATCAGTACTGGGTGCATTTCCGTCTGCTCGAGGACTGGGGATACGCCAAGCTGGCAAAGAAGGAACGCGCAGAATCGATCGAGGAGATGCACCATGCCGACCGGCTGGTGGCCCGTATCATCTTCCTCGAAGGCCACCCGAATCTGCAGTCCGTAGCGCCTCTGCGCATTGGCCAGAACGTCAAGGAAGTGCTCGAATCCGATCTTGCCGGCGAATATGACGCGCGCACCGCTTACAAGCGTTCGCGCGAGATCTGTGAAGAAGCAGGCGATTACGTGACGATGAAGCTGTTCGAGGAATTGCTGGCCGACGAGGAAGGTCACATCGACTTCCTCGAGACGCAGCTCGACCTGCTGGCTTCGATCGGCGAGGAAAAATACGGCCAGCTCAACGCCGCATCGGCGGACGAGGCGGAATAGGACCATGCAGGAATGCGGCGCCCCCTAGATTTTCCGCGCCGCTTGCGGCGGGCCGCCGGCCCGCTGCCCCTCAAAAACCCGCGATGCCAGGCGTTTCGTGGGTTTGCGCTCGTAATCCTCGCGATAATTTCTGCCCCTTCCATGGCCGGCTCGCCGGAACCGGTCGGCCTCGCCACGAGCCGCACCGACTTGACGCCGAAGGATCAGGCGCGCGTCCTTGCCGTTACCAGGCCGACTGCCGATTTCTCCAAGCCCGAATCCTTCGAAACGATGCAGGGCGGCGCCGGCACGTCGAGAAAGGATGTCAACCGCGACGCCTTCTCGCAACCCGCTGAAAACGTCACCTTCGAGGAAGAGGGCAGCTTCAAGCTCGGCAATGCGCTGTTTCGCAAGAACTGGGTGTCGTCGCCGTCCTCGACCCAGGCTTCGGATGGCCTCGGGCCGCTGTTCAACGAGCGCGCCTGCCAGAATTGCCATCTGAAGGATGGCCGCGGCCGGCCGCCGACAGCAGACAGCCGCACCACGTCGATGTTCCTGCGGCTGGCGCGCGATGCGAGTACTGCTGAGGAAAAGGCGGAGATCGCCGGGCACAAGGTGCTGAACTTCCCCGATCCGGTCTATGGCACGCAATTGCAGGAACTGGCGGTCCCCGGCCTCAAGGGCGAAGGCCGCATGCATGTCGACTACAGCGAGGAAAAGGTCACGCTTGGCGACGGCAGCACTGTTTCGCTGCGCAGGCCAAGCTATTCGGTCGACGGCCTTGGCTACGGGCCGCTCGACCCGCGCACCACATTGTCGCCGCGCCTGACGCCGCCGATGATCGGGCTTGGCCTGATCGAACAGATCGCGCCGGCCGATATCCTTGCCCATGCCGATCCCGATGATCGCGATGGCGACGGGATTCCCGGCAAACCCAACATCGTGCGCGACGGAACGAGCGGCGAACTGACACTCGGCCGCTTCGGTTGGAAGGCACAGACCGCCTCGATCCGCCAGCAGGCGGCGGATGCCTTTGACGGCGATATCGGTATTTCGACGCCGGAAGAACCCAACCATTGGGGCGATTGCACCGCAGCCGAAAAGGCCTGCTTGGCCATGCCCAATGGCGTCCAGAAGCGGCTTGGCCCGGTCGAAGCGCCGCCACCGGTGATGGACCTCGTTACGTTCTATTCGCAGAACCTTGCCGTGCCGGCGCGGCGCGATGTCGGGGCGCCAGATGTACTTGCCGGTAAAAAACTGTTCTACGAAATGGGCTGCATCTCCTGCCACACGCCGAAATTCGTCACCATGCGCGGCACGCCCAACAAAGCGCAGGCCTTCCAGCTGATCTGGCCCTATTCCGACTTTCTGCTGCACGACATGGGGGCCGGCCTTGCCGACGGCCAGGCCGTGGGCGAAGCGACAGGCAACGAATGGCGCACGCCGCCGCTATGGGGCATCGGCCTGACCAAGACGGTCAACGGCAACAATTTCTTTCTGCATGACGGGCGTGCGCGCACGCTTACCGAAGCCATCCTGTGGCATGGCGGCGAGGGGCGAAAGGCGCGCGACCGCTTTGCCGCCGCCAATACGGCCGAACGCGATGCTCTCATCAAATTCCTGGAGTCACTCTGATGTTGAAGCGTTTTCTGCCTGCTCTCGCTCTCGCGCTGGCCATGTCCTCGTCGGCATCGGCCTCGGTGAAAGCCTCCGACGTCATTCAAAGAGCGATCGACGGCTTTGTCCGCCCCGCCTATGCCAGCCTGCATGACCATGCCGACACCCTGGCCAAGGCCATGGACATGCTCTGCCAGGCGCCATCGCAGGACAACCTCGATGCCGCGCATACGGAATTCTCGGCTACGGTCGCAGCCTGGTCGTCAGCCGAAATCATCGGCTTCGGGCCGATCAAGGAGAACAACCGGCTGGAGCGCATGCTCTACTGGCCGGACCGCAAGAGCATCGGCCTGAAGCAGGTGCAGGCCGCGCTCGCCGGCAAGGACCCGACCGCCACCGATCCGGCGCAACTGGCGGGCAAGAGCGTCGCCATGCAGGGGTTAGGAGCGCTGGAGTTCGTGCTTTACGGCGACGGCGCCGAGACGCTCACCGGCAAGGACGATCCGTACCGCTGCGCCTATGGCGCGGCGGTCGCCAAGAATATCGAGACGATGGCCGCTGATGTCGACGCGGCCTGGAAAAAGCCGGACGGCTTCGCGGCTATGTGGGCCAATCCCGGACCCGACAACGCGCTCTACCGCGACGGCACCGAAGCGGTGACCGAACTGGTCGGCGTCTTCATCAACGAGCTGGAGATGGTCCGCGACGTGCGCCTCAAAGGCTTTCTCGGCGCCAAGCCGGATGCCGACAAGCCGAGGCAGGCAATCTACTGGCGCTCGCAAAACACTGGCCTGTCGCTGGCTGGAAATCTCTCCGGCATCGATATGCTGTTTGAGGTGTCAAAGCTCGGCGACGCGCTGCCCGAGGATGCGCGCTGGATGGCGGAATCGATCCATATTCAGCTCACCAATGGCGTCGCCACCGCCAGGTCGGTCCAAGGCCCGATCGACAAGGCGCTCGCCGATCCGGTTGAGCGCGAAAAGCTCGACCATTTCGCGCTGATCACATCCAGCCTGTCGGGCCTGATCGGCACCCGGCTGACCGCCGAATTCGGCCTTACCGCCGGCTTCTCCTCGCTCGACGGAGACTGATCATGAGGACGCCGCTGATCGACCGCCGCGACTTTCTGAGGGCTGCCGGCGCCGGCTTCGTCGCGGCTATGGCGCCTCGGGCCTGGGCGGACACGCTTGCCGCGGATGCGGTCTTTGCCACAGCCTTCGTCAAACGCGACGGTAGTTTTGGCGCGGCAGTGCTGTCGGAAGCCGGCAAAATACTGCATGCAATCGACCTGCCTGACCGTGGCCACGACGTCACCTTCGATCCGGTATCGAAGCGCTCGGTGGTCTTCGCCAGGCAGCCCGGCACTTTCGCTGTGGTCTTCGACCACACTGGCCGCGAAGCTCCACTGACCATCGCCAGCATCACCGGCCGTCATTTCTTTGGCCATGGTGTTTTCTCGGCCGATGGCGCGCTGCTTTACGCCACCGAAAATGATTTCGACAATGCAGCAGGCGTCGTCGGCGTCTACGATGCCAGGGCCAAATTCAGCCGCATCGGCGAGTTTCCGACCTATGGCACGGGGCCGCACGAACTCCTTTTGCTTGGCGATGGCAGGACGATCGCCATCGCCAATGGCGGCATCGAGACCCATCCCGACTATGGCCGCGCCGAACTCAACATCGCGACGATGAAGCCGTCCTATGTGCTGGTCGACCGCGTGACCGGCGACCTCATCGAAAAGCACGAGCTGCCGGCGTCCCTGCACCAGCTGTCGATCCGCCACATGGATGCCGATGCGTCAGGCACAATATGGTTCGGTTGCCAGTATCGCGGGCCGGGCACCGACCATCCGTTGCTGGTCGGCCGTGCCGCGCGCGGCAAGGAATTGCAGCTGGTCGACATGCCGCAAGATGTGCTTTCCGGCTTTCGGAACTATATCGGCTCGGTCGCCGCCAATCCGGTCGCCGGAACCATCGCGGTGTCTTCGCCGGAAGGCAATTCGCTGGCCGTGATCGATGCCGCCAGCGGCAAGATCGTCGCCACCAAGGCGCTGGTCGAGGTCTGCGGCCTGGCGCCCGACGGCCCGGGCTTCATGGCAACCACGGGTGCGGGCGAGATCATCGAAGGCAGCGGCGCGACGCGCTCCGAGCCCGACTATGTCTGGGACAACCACATGTTGCGCATCGCGCAGAAGGCATAGGCCCGAAGCGAAGCCGCTTAACAATTTACGCGCTGGCTCTTGCGGCGGCGCGCCATGGCGGGCAGAGGGAGACTGTTTTTCGAACCGGTCGCCCATGAAACTGCTCGCCATAGACTGTGCCGCCAATCTCTGCGCCGCCTGCGTCTACGATGCAGTGGCTGGCAAGGAACTTGGCCGCTCCGTGCGCGACCTCGGCAAGGGCCATGCCGAACACCTGATGGCCGTCATCGACGAGGCGCTGAAGGCGGGCGGAGCCGACTATGCCGGCCTTGGCGCCGTCGCGGTCTCCGTGGGCCCAGGCTCCTTTACCGGCCTGCGCGTCGGCGTATCGGCGGCGCGCGGCCTGGCGCTGGCACTGAAGATCCCCGCCATTGGCGTGACAACGCTGGAAGCGCTGGCCGCCGAGGCGAGGGCGGCATTCCCCAGCCGCCCGGTCCTGTCCGCGCTCGAGGCCGGCCGCGAGGAGATCCATGCCGCGCTTTACGATGCGGAAGCGATTTTGCGCTATGGTCCGGCGGTGACCACACTTGCGCAAGCCGCGGGAATGGCGGCGGACAATCTTCCGGTGCTAGCCGGCACTGCCGCCATGCAAATTGCGACCGCGACTGGACGCCACCTCGATATCGGCCCGACATCGGCCACTGCCGACATTGCGATCTATGCCCGTTTGGCCTCTGCCAAGGGCGAGGGGGAGAAGCCGAAACCGCTTTATCTGCGCGGCGCTGACGCCAAACCGCAGGCGGGTTTCATTCTTTCACGGCGGGAAAAGTAATGCGCATTCCTTTCCTCCAGCCGCGCCGCAGGGACTATGCGCTCGAACCGCTGACCATCGCCGACAGCCCGGCGGTGTCGGCGCTGCATCGCGAGGATTTCGTCCGGCCGTGGACCGATGGCGAATTCGCCTCGCTGCTCGAGCAGGACACGGTGTTCGGCTATGCCGCGCGTGAGATCGGCCAGGGCGCCAAGCCGCCGGTCGGCTTCGTGCTGGCTAGGCTTGCTGCGGGCGAAGGCGAGATCCTGACCGTGGCGGTGGCGCGCTCGCATCGCCGCCAGGGGCTCGGCTGGCAGTTAATGGACGCGGTGCTGCGCGAATTGCATGCGCAGCGCGCCGAGGCGCTTTTCCTCGAGGTCGACGAGACCAATGTCGCTGCGATCGCCCTCTACCGGCGGCTCGGCTTCCGCCAGGTCGGCCACCGCGCCAATTATTACCGCTCGACCGAACATGGCCCGACCGGCGCGCTTGTCATGCGCCGCGATCTTCGCTAGCCAAAGTTTTGAGGCAGGGCCAAGCCGCATGATCGGAAAAATCAGGATTTTCCTGGCGCTGAGCCTCGTTGTCGTCGGCTCCCTGGTCTTTGTGCCGTTGCAGCTCCTGTCGATGAAGACCGGCATCTGGCGCGAGACGGTCATTCTGAAGGTCTGGCACAGGCTCATCGTGCGGACGCTCGGACTGCGCATTCATGTCAAAGGCGCGCTGTCCAGCCGGCGCCCGCTGCTGGTCGCCTCGAATCACATCTCCTGGACCGACATTATGGTGCTCGGCTCTTTTGCCGACGTGACGTTCATCGCCAGGGCAGACATGGAGGGCTGGCCGCTGATCGGCTGGCTTTCGAAACTGCAGCGCACGGTCTTTATCGAGCGCGAGCGCAAGCGCACCGCAGGCGACCAGGCCAGCGAGATCGCCAGCCGCATGGCCAAGGGCGACGCGATGGTGCTGTTTGCCGAGGGCTCGACCGGCGATGGCAACACAATCCTGCCGTTCAAGAGCACTTTGTTCGGTGCCGCCTCGATGGCGATTGCGGAAGGCGCGGCCGAGCAGGTCTTCATCCAGCCGCTGGCGATCGCCTACACACGGGTGCATGGCGTGCCGCTCGGCCGCCGGCACCGGCCGCTTGCTGCGTGGATCGGCGATCAGGACCTGATGCCGCATCTCAAGGTGCTGCTGGCCGAGGGCGCGCTCGACGTCGAAGTGCATTTCGGCGAGCCAATCGCCTTCTCCAAGGGCTCCAACCGCAAGGAAACGTCGAAGCTGATGGAAAGTCAGGTGCGCGCGATGATGCAGGCCGCGCTCGCCGACCCTCGCCCGAGCCGCTAGGCCGCGGCCAGAATCGTCTGTTTTTTGTCACGGAAAGGCGTTAGAAGCCGCCGGATGGATTTGAACACGATAGAGCGGAACGACGCCGACAGTGCTGCGCAAAGCGCTGATGTGGCGTCCGCCCCGGCCAAAAAGGTCTTCGTCAAGACCTATGGCTGCCAGATGAATGTCTATGACTCCCAGCGCATGACCGATGCGCTGGCCGCCGACGGCTATACCGTGACCGACGCCATCGCCGAGGCCGATCTGGTTCTGCTCAATACCTGCCATATCAGGGAGAAGGCGGCGGAAAAGGTCTATTCCGAGCTTGGCCGCATCCGCGACATGAAAGCCGAACGCGCGGCAGCCGGGCGCGAAATGCTGATCGGCGTCGCCGGCTGCGTCGCGCAGGCCGAAGGTGCTGAAATCATCCGCCGTTCGCCGGCTGTCGACCTTGTCATCGGCCCGCAGACCTATCACCGGTTGCCGGATGTACTGGCGCGGGTGCGCGGCGGCGAGAAGATCGTCGAGACCGAATACGCCATCGAGGACAAGTTCGAACACCTGCCGCAGCCGAAGCGCGCCGAGGTGATCAAGCGCGGCGTCACTGCCTTCCTCACCGTGCAGGAAGGCTGCGACAAGTTCTGCACCTTCTGTGTCGTGCCCTATACCAGGGGATCGGAAGTGTCTCGGCCGGTGGCGCAGATCGTCGCTGAAGCCGAGCGGCTGGCCGATGCCGGCGTGCGCGAGGTGACGCTGCTTGGCCAGAACGTCAACGCCTGGCACGGCAAGGGCGAGGACGGCACGGAATGGGGCCTTGGCCGCCTGCTGTTCCGTCTGGCCGAAATCCCCGGCCTGGCGCGACTGCGTTACACCACCAGCCACCCGCGCGACATGGACGACGAGTTGATCGCTGCCCATCGCGACCTGCCGGCTTTGATGCCTTATCTGCATCTGCCAGTGCAGTCAGGGTCCGACCGCATCCTCAAGGCGATGAACCGCAGGCACACGGCCAGGGATTATCTGGCGCTGCTCGAGCGCATCCGCGCTACCCGCGGCGACATCGCGCTGTCCGGCGACTTCATCGTCGGCTTCCCCGGCGAAACCGAAGAGGATTTCGAGGCGACGATGGATCTGGTGCGCCAGATCAACTACGCCTCGGCCTTTTCGTTCAAATATTCACCGCGTCCCGGCACGCCGGGCGCCGATATGCCCGATCATGTGCCGGAAGCGGTCAAGGATGAGCGCCTGCAGCGTCTGCAGGCGCTGCTGCTCAAACAGCAGCAGGATTTCGGCTCGAGCCTGGTCGGCAGCACCATCGATACGCTGATCGAGAAGCCCGGCCGCCAGGCCGGCCAGAAGGTTGGCCGCTCGCCCTGGCTGCAGCCGGTTATTGTTGATGAAAAGGCCGGCGAAATCGGTGACATTATCCGGGTGCGAATCACGAAGACGGGCTACAATAGCCTGTTCGCCGAGTTGGCCTGATGCATGTCGCTCAAAAGTGGTCCCGGTTTTGGGGCGACGACATGCATAGCAACAGACCTCGGCAGATGAGGAGAGACGGTTGAGCGCTGCTGAAGTGAAGACTCTGCCCCAGAACCAGACATCCGGGGCCTCTGACATGGCGCACATCGTTCTGACTTTCGACAACAACAAGCTTGCCAGCGCCCTGTACGGCCAATTCGACGAGAACCTGGCCCGGCTCGAGCAGAAGCTCGGCGTCGACATCCGCTCGCGCGGCAACCAACTGACCATCAAGGGCTCGGCCTCGGCGGCCGAGCAGGCGCGCCGCGCACTCGACAATCTCTATGGCATTCTCCAGAAGGGCACCGATATCGGCCAGTCCGACGTCGACGGCGCCGTGCGTATGGCGATTGCCGCCGACGACCAGCTGACGCTGCCGACGCTGGAGCGCAAGGGCAAGGTCTCGGCCGCGCAGATATCCACCCGCAAGAAGACCATCTATGCCCGTTCGCTCAACCAGGACGCCTATATGCGGGCACTGGAGCGCTCGGAACTGGTGTTCGGCATCGGCCCGGCCGGCACCGGTAAGACCTATCTGGCGGTGGCGCATGCGGCGATGCTGCTCGAACGCGGCATGGTCGAACGCATCATCCTGTCGCGCCCGGCGGTCGAGGCCGGCGAGCGGCTCGGCTTCCTGCCCGGCGACATGAAGGAGAAGGTCGATCCGTATCTGCGGCCGCTCTACGATGCCCTCTACGACATGATGCCGGCCGACAAGGTCGAGCGTGCTATCGCTGCTGAAGTCATCGAAATCGCACCGCTCGCCTTCATGCGCGGACGAACGCTGGCGCACGCTGCCGTCATCCTCGACGAGGCGCAGAACACCACGCCGATGCAGATGAAGATGTTTTTGACCCGCCTCGGCGAGAATTCGCGCATGATCGTCACCGGCGATCCGACGCAGATCGATCTGCCGCCAAGCACCAAATCGGGCCTGGTCGAAGCCTTGCGTGTCCTTGACGGCGTGGCCGGCGCGGTGACCGTGCGCTTCAACGATGTTGACGTCGTGCGCCACCCGCTGGTGGCGGAAATCGTCCGGGCCTATGACCGCGACGCCAAGCTGGCGCGCGGCCTGGGCGCCGAGAACTGATGTGACGATGCGGGCTCATGCCTGAAGATATGAAAGCTGGCGGCGGGGAAAGTTCGATCCCCGTCGAGATCGACCTGTCGGTGGAGGCCGGCGATTGGCCCGACGAGACGGCGCTGACGCTGCTGGTCGACCGCGCCGTATCGGCTGCCTTTGCCGAAACTGGTGCTGCCGGCCATTCCGAGCTCAGCATCGTCTTTTCCGATGATGCCCATATTCGCACCCTAAATGCCGGCTGGCGCGGCAAGGACAAGGCGACCAACGTCTTGTCTTTCCCGGCTTTTCCGTTCCCCAAGGGTGGCAAATTGCCGCCAATGCTCGGCGATATCGTGCTCGCGTCTGAGACGGTGACGCGCGAAGCGGCCCTGGAAGAGAAGCCTGTCGAGAACCATATCACCCATCTCGTCATCCACGGCCTGCTGCATTTGCTGGGCTACGATCACGAGACCGATGCGGAGGCCGAGGAGATGGAAGCCATCGAGCGCGCAGCGCTTGCAAGGCTTGCCATTCCCGATCCCTACACGTAATGACAAAAGACCAATTGACCGGACGACGATGAACGACAAACCAGAAACTGCCGCCCGCCCCGAGGCTGGCAGTGCGACCAAGCCTTCCGATACGACGGAAGAGGGATCGAGTCCGAGTACCATCTCCGGCAGCGTCGCCAGCGAGCCATCGCCTGCCGGTCCGTCCTTGTTCGACCGCGTTTTGGGCCTGTTCAGGCAGCGCAACGGCACCAGCCTGCGCGAAGAGATCGCCGGCGCGCTTGCCGAAACGACAAGCGATGCCGAGTCATTTTCGCCCGGCGAACGCGCCATGCTCAACAATATCCTGCGCCTGCGCGAAGTGCGCGTCGAGGATGTCATGGTGCCGCGCGCCGACATCGAGGCGGTCGAGATCACCACGACGTTGGGCGATCTGCTCGGCCTGTTCGAGCAGTCCGGCCATTCGCGCATGCCGGTCTATTCCGAGACGCTCGACGACCCGCGCGGCATGGTCCACATCCGCGACGTGCTGGCCCACATCACCAAAGTCGCTCGCGTCAAGAAGGGCAGGACTTCGAGAAAGACTCCGGCAACGACGCTTCTCGATCTCGCCCAGGTCGATCTCCGACGCACCATCGGCGACCTCAATCTGATCCGCCCAGTACTGTTCGTGCCACCCTCCATGCTTGCCTCCGATCTGATGGGCCGCATGCAGACGACGCGCACCCAGATGGCGCTGGTCATCGACGAATATGGCGGCACCGATGGGCTCGCTTCGCTGGAAGACATCGTCGAAATGGTCGTCGGCGACATCGAGGACGAGCATGACGAGGACGAACCGCTGATCACCCAGACCGGCGAGGGCGTCTTCGTCGTCGACGGCAAGGCCGAGATCGACGAGGTCGCCAAGATGATCGGTGAGGATTTTACCGCCGGCGAGCATGGCGAATATGTCGATACTATTGGCGGCATGATCTTCAACACGCTGGGCCGCGTGCCGGCGCGTGGCGAAGTGGTGCAGGCCATACCCGGCTTCGAGTTCCACGTGCTCGACGCCGATCCGCGCCGCGTCAAGCGGGTGCGCATCGTCCAGAACCAGAAGGGCGAGCGCCGCCGCCGCGCAACCGCGCGCACCGAGCAGGCCTGATTTCGCGCCGCATGACGGTCGACGACCCGTTCAAGCACGCCACTTTCGGTTCCGGGGTTTTCTATCGGGATCCAAGGGCGGCATTGATCTGGCTTGAAGCAGCCTTCGGGTTTGAGCCGAGCATGGTGGTCCGCGACGCCGACGGACGGCTGGTCCATGCCGAAATGCGTTTCGGCGACGGCTACATCATCGTCGATTCCTAATGGGCCGATCACGTCGCCAGCCCGGCAACCGTCGGCGGCAAGAACACCCAGTCGGTCTGTGTGCGCCTGAAGGAGGGCCTGGCCGCGCATTGCGAACAGGCGAGGGCGGCCGGAGCGGAGATTGTCGAGGAACCCGCCGACCAGTTTTACGGTGAGCGGCAATATCGCGCCCGCGATCCCGAAGGTCACGTTTGGACCTTCACCCAGACCTTGCGCGCCGTTCCGCGCGAGGAGGCCGAGCAGCTGAGCGGCCTCAGCATCGAGGGCTGGCACCAGTAACATCAGATTGCGCTTATCGATGTTTGGAGCACGGCCCGCGGCCTGATAAATCTTGGCTCCTGATTCGCACGACTTGGGAAGTCTGCATGGAGCGCCTGGCCGGCCGGATAATTCTGCTTTGGGGCTGGCGGCGCGCGCTGGTGGCGTTTCTTGCCGGCGCGCTGGCGGTTCTCGCCCAGGCGCCTTACGATTTCTTCGCCGTCTGTTTCGTCTCGTTTCCGCTGCTGGTCTGGCTGCTCGACGGCGCCACCGGCGAGGCCTCCGACAGCTGGCTCAGGCGCCTGCGGCCGGCTTTCGCCATCGGCTGGTGGTTCGGCTTCGGCTATTTCCTCGCCGGCCTGTGGTGGATCGGCGAGGCGCTTCTGGTCGAAGCCGACAGTTTCGCCTGGGCCTTGCCGTTCGCGGTCGTCGGCATTCCTTTGGCGCTGGCGTTTTTCTACGGCTTCGCCACGGTCGTCGCCCGGCTGTTGTGGACCAACGACATTGGCCGCATCGCCGCCCTTGCCTTTGCTTTTGGCCTGACGGAATGGCTGCGCGGCTTCCTGTTCACCGGCTTTCCCTGGAATGCCGTCGGCTATGCGGCAATGCCCGTGCCGCTGTTGATGCAGAGCGTATCGGTGACCGGCATGATCGGCATGAACGCGCTGGCGGTCTTTGTCTTCGCCATGCCGGCTCTGCTCGCCGCTCGCCGGCATCTGCGCTTCGGGCTGGTATTGCTTGCCGTGCTCGTCACCGCCCATGCCGGCTTCGGCTATTTCAGGCTGGCGACCCCTGACAAGCCGGCAACGCTAAATCTCGATGTCCGCATCGTGCAGCCGGATGTCGATCTCAGCGAGAAGTGGGACGCTTCGGTGCGCGACCGCATCTTTGCCACCATGATGGGCCTGTCGGCCGCAGCGCCGGATCCCGGTCATAACAAACCGCAGCTGATCCTGTGGCCGGAGACCTCAGTGCCGTTCCTGTTCACCGAGCGCCCGGACGCGTTGACGGCGCTCGGCGACATGCTGCAGCCTGGGCAGATGCTGATCGCCGGTGTCGTGCGCGAGGAGGGCGGATCGGGGGCCGATGCCGGCAGCCGCTACTACAATTCCGTGGTGGCGATCGACGACAAGGGCGAGATTGCCGACGCCGTCGACAAGGTCCATCTGGTGCCCTTCGGCGAGTATCTGCCGTTTTCCGGCCTGCTCAGCCGCTTCGGCATCGAACAGCTGGTCGCCGGGCCGATGAACTTCGCCGCCGGCAATGAACGCCACCCGATTGCCTTGCCCGGCGGTATCAGCGCCTTGCCGTTTATTTGCTACGAGGTGATCTTTCCCGATCTGGTTGCAGTTGACGCTACGTCATCCGAGCTTATTGTGAATGTCACAAACGACGCTTGGTTCGGCGACACGCCCGGGCCGTACCAACATTTCAGGCAGGCACAGGTCCGTGCGGTGGAAAATGGATTGCCCCTGTTGCGCGCAGCCAACAACGGCATTTCGGCTGTTGTCGATACGCGCGGACGCATCGTCGACGCGCTCGCGGTCGATGCGCGCGGCGCCATCGACGTACATGTGCCGATCTCCGGCCAGGCCTTCATCTCCGCCACTCAACGGCGCATTAACGGAATGCTGATCATGTTCCTGTTTGCCGCGATCGCCCTCGGCTTGAACGTAAGGCAACGGCTACGGGTGAATTGACAGTCGACACATTAGAAACTCATACTGTTATCGCCTAATTTTCTCGAAGTCGGTTGGTGTTTCTGTTGGGGCAGGTGGCTCCGGCTTCGTTTGGGCGAGAAAAATAGAAAAGGCCGGAAAAATTCGGCGAGGAAAAAATGACAGAAGAAAACAAGAAGAAACCGAATCCGATCGACATCCATGTTGGAAGTCGCGTCCGGCTTCGGCGCAATATGCTTGGAATGAGCCAGGAAAAGCTGGGTGAAAATCTCGGTATTACGTTTCAGCAGATCCAAAAATATGAAAAGGGAACGAACCGCGTCGGCGCCAGCCGTCTGCAAGCGATAGCCTCGATACTCAGCGTGCCTGTCGCCTTCTTTTTCGAGGATGCGCCAGGGCAGGAGCCGGTGGGTAACAGAGGATTTGCCGAGGACGCTTCGATGGCTTTCGCCGTCGAATTCTGCGGCAGTCCGGAAGGACTTCAGCTCAACCGCGCCTTCGTCAAGATCGCGGACGTAAAGGTGCGCCGCCGAATCATCGATCTGGTGAAATCCCTTTCTGCCGAAGGTGCGGAGTGATCCGCTGGGTCGATTGACCCATTGGCCCGAGTAGCCCCAGAGGCTCGACCGCCGGCGGCGCCAAAGCCGCCGGTGGTACAAGATATATTGCTGCGACATTCATGCCAGAACCGCGGCACCGCTTGACGAGCGGCGCCCGGCACCGTTAACACGTGGCGCGCCAAAATCGGCAGCCCTGCCGATCGTTTTTTTCAAGAGGGGACACCCGTGACGCGGCAGAACTACTTCTTCACCTCGGAATCCGTTGCCGAGGGCCATCCCGACAAGGTTTGTGACCGTATCTCCGACGAGATCGTCGATCTGGTCTATCGCGAGGCCAAGAAGACCGGCATGGACCCATGGAAAGTCCGCGTCGCCTGCGAGACGCTCGCAACCACCAACCGCGTTATCATTGCCGGCGAGGTCCGGGTTCCCGAGACGTTGCTGAAGAAAGACAAGGCCGGCAAGATCCTGATGGATGCCGCCGGTCATCCGGTCGTCAATCCGGCCAAGTTCAAGTCGGTCGCCCGCAAGGCGATCCGTGAGATCGGCTACGAGCAGGCCGGCTTCCACTGGAAGACGGCAAAGATCGAGGTTCTCCTGCACGGCCAGTCGCCCGACATCGGCCAGGGCGTCGACAACGCCGCCGACCGTCAGGGCGAGGAAGGTGCCGGCGACCAGGGCATCATGTTCGGCTATGCCTGTCGCGAGACGCCGGACCTGATGCCGGCGCCGATCTATTACAGCCACAAGATCCTCGAACTGCTGGCCGCCGCCCGTCACGAAAACAACGGCGAGGCCGGCAAGCTCGGCCCGGACGCCAAGAGCCAGGTCACTGTCCGCTACATCGACGGCAAGGCCGCCGAGGCAACGCAGATCGTGCTGTCGACCCAGCATCTCGACGCGAGCTGGGATTCCAAGAAGGTCCGCAAGGTCGTTGAACCTTACATCCGCGAGGCGCTCGGCGACCTCAAGATCGCCGACGACTGCATGTGGTACATCAACCCGACCGGCAAGTTCGTCATCGGCGGCCCGGACGGCGACGCCGGCCTGACCGGCCGCAAGATCATCGTCGACACATATGGTGGTGCTGCCCCGCATGGCGGTGGCGCTTTCTCCGGCAAGGACACCACCAAGGTCGACCGCTCAGCCGCCTATGCGGCGCGCTACCTCGCCAAGAACGTCGTGGCGGCGAAACTCGCCGACCGCTGCACCATCCAACTGTCCTACGCCATCGGCGTCGCCCAGCCGCTGTCGGTCTATGTCGACCTGCACGGCACCGGCAAGGTCGACGAGGCCAAGCTCGAGGAGGCGCTGCGCACCGTGATGGACCTGTCGCCGTCCGGCATTCGCCGTCATCTCGACCTCAACAAGCCGATCTACGCCAAGACCTCGTCCTACGGCCATTTCGGCCGCAAGGCTGGTCGCGACGGGTCCTTCTCCTGGGAGAAGACCGATCTGGCCAAGGCGCTCAAGGACGCGGTCGCCGCCKGGGGGCGGCGCGCGACCCAGCGATGGATCCAAAAGGTAGGCCGAGCCGCGCGACCGAAGGGTTTTTCGGCCGCCGGCACGGCAAGACCATTCGCCCACAGCAGGCGGCGGCGCTGGAAAGCGGTCTTGGGGCCTATGGCCTCGACCTCTCCAATGAGGCGCCGGCAGAATTGCACACCCTGTTCAGCGCGGATGTTTCAACGGTTCGGCTGGAAATCGGCTTCGGCGGCGGTGAGCATCTGCTGCATCGGGCCACGGAGGCCCCGGCGGCCGGCTTCATCGGCGTAGAACCGTTCGTCAACGGCATGGCCAAGCTGATGATGGCGGTGCGGGAAAAGCCGCTCGCCAATCTTCGCGTTCACAATGACGACGCCACGCGCCTGCTTGATTGGTTGCCGCAGGCCTCGCTCGACGGCATCGACCTGCTCTATCCCGATCCCTGGCCGAAGAAAAAGCACTGGAAGCGGCGCTTTGTCAGCCCGCTCAACCTCGATCGCTTCGCGCGGGTGCTAAAGCCGGGCGGAAAATTCCGCTTCGCTTCCGACATCGACACCTATGTGAACTGGACCTTGTTGCACTGCCGGGCGCATGGCGCGCTCCTATGGCAGGCGCAAGATGCGGCCGATTGGCATCGGCCCTATGAAGGCTGGCCGGGCACACGGTACGAGGCAAAAGCCATTCGCGAGGGCCGGCGGCCGGCCTATCTCACCTTCATCAGAAAATGACCGGACACGGTACCAAGAGGTCCCGCATCGTCAGTTTGTCCGGCTTTAGAAACGGCCGATCCTGTTGAAGATGGCTGGATCCATGCCGAGCCGGCGCAAATCGTTGGCGCGGGGCTTGCGGCCGGCTTCGACGGCTCGCGAGGCGGCAACGGCGCTGCCGAACAGGGCAAAGGCGTCGCCTATGGCGGAAAACACGGTACGGTTGCTCATTGTCTTGACCTTTCGCGCGCCACCGCGCGCTATCTCTGTTTGTGCGGTGCAACATACGTAGGGATGCGATGTCCGAGATCACAGGGCCGTTGCCGCATAGGCGGCATGCGCTCCACGCAATGCAATTTGTCCATTGACGAACCGGGTTGGTTCTATCACATTCGACATGAACCAGATTGGTTTCAACCGGACCAGAATGGAGGCATTCGATGGCTGCTTTTACGGTACGACTCTCCGACGAGACCGCAGCCAAGCTTGACCACTTGGCCGGTAAAGTTGACCGCTCCCGCTCCTACGTCGCGGCTCAGGCAATCGAAGACTACGTTGCCAGGGAAGAATGGCAACTTGCAGAGATCGAGGCTGGGTTGGGCGAGGCCGACCGCGGTGAATTTGCAAGCGAAAAAGAGTTGGCCGATGTGGTGGCGAAATACGTCAAGCCGTCTCTCGGCCGATGAGCCGGGTCCGCTGGACGATCCGCGCACTGCGACGGCTCGATCAGATTGGCGCCTTTATAGAAAAGGATAACCCCAACGCCGCCGCACGGGTCGTTGCCCGCATCGTTTCTGCGGCGGACAACCTTGCCCAACAACCGGCAATGGGACGCATCGGGCGAATAAGAGGCACGCGAGAGCTTGTGCTGACCGATATCGCGTACCTCATTCCGTATCGGGTGGTCGGCCGCGAGATCGAGATCATCACAGTCATGCATGCGTCCCAGAAGTGGCCGCGGCAGCTATAAGCAGCGGCCGTCACGATCGGCGCTGGCATCGAGACTTGAAACACCGGCCGGGATCGTCTATATCAGCGTCAAATTCTTGGTCGGTATGACGAAGAGTGGGCCCACCCGGTCCCGCTCTTTTTTATTACCTGCCGGTCAGCCATCTGAGCATGATCCCGAAAAGTGGGAACCGGTTTTCGGAAAAGATCATGCTCCAGCAAGATAGATCAGAATGACGATCGAACGTCATCCTGATCTGTAGAACGACAAGGAACCGCATGACTGCAACGGCAAGCGAAGCCGACGACCGCATCATCCGCGAAAGCGGCATCGATGCGCGCATCGCGCTGATCGTTCAGCCGGTGTTGCGCGGCATCGGCTTCCGCCTCGTGCGGGTGCATCTGTCGGGCCAGAACGGGCTGACGTTGCAGATCATGGCCGAACGCGAGGACGGCACCATGACCGTCGAGGACTGCGAAGAGGTCAGCCGCGCCGTGTCGCCGGCGCTCGACGTCGATGATCCGATCGAAAAGGCCTATCATCTCGAAGTGTCGTCGCCCGGAATCGACCGGCCGCTGGTGCGCAAGTCGGATTTCGTTACCTGGACCGGCCATCTGGTGAAGATGGAGACCTCGGTGCCGGTCGCCGACCGCAAGCGCTTCAAGGGCAAGATCGCCGAAGCTGGTGAAGACGATGTTCTGCTCGAGCGCGACAAGGCCGCCTATGGCGAAGAGCCGACGGTCCGCATTCCCTATGACGCGATCGCCGATGTGCGGCTGATCCTCACCGACGACCTCATCCGCGACGCGCTGTCGAAGGACAATCGGGAACGCAAGGAAGCCAAGAAACGCCGCGGCGAACCGGAAGACGATGTTTCCGAAGACGCCACGGAAGAACACGAACAGGAATAACGATTGAGCTGCCGGGCCAAAGCTCCGGCACCCAGTTCGGGAGATAAAGACATGGTTGTAAGCGCCAACAGACTTGAACTGCTGCAGATCGCCGACGCGGTCGCGCGTGAAAAGTCGATCGACAAGTCGATCGTCATCGCCGCCATGGCCGATGCGATCCAGAAGGCCGCGCGCTCGCGCTACGGCCAGGAAACCAACATCCGCGCCGACATCAACGCCACCACCGGCGAGATGAAACTGCAGCGGCTGATGGAAGTGGTCGAGAAGGTCGACGACTACGCCACCCAGATCGCCATTTCCTCGGCGCGCGAGCGCAATCCCGACGCCCAGCTCGGCGACTTCATCGCCGAACAGCTGCCGCCGATGGATTTCGGCCGCATCGCCGCCCAGTCGGCCAAGCAGGTCATCGTGCAGAAGGTGCGCGAGGCCGAGCGTGACCGTCAGTATGACGAATACAAGGACCGCATCGGCGAGATCGTCAACGGCACCGTCAAGCGCGTCGAGTATGGCAACGTCATCGTCGATCTCGGCCGAGGCGAGGCGATTATCCGCCGCGACGAGCTGATCCCGCGCGAAAACTACAAATATGGCGACCGCGTCCGCGCCTATGTCTACGACGTGCGCCGCGAACAGCGCGGCCCGCAGATCTTCCTGTCGCGCACCCATCCGCAGTTCATGGCCAAGCTCTTCACCATGGAAGTGCCGGAAATCTATGACGGCATCATCGAGATCAAGTCGGTCGCCCGCGATCCGGGCTCGCGCGCCAAGATTGCCGTCATTTCGCGTGACTCGTCCATCGATCCGGTCGGTGCCTGCGTCGGTATGCGCGGCAGCCGCGTTCAGGCCGTCGTCGGCGAATTGCAGGGCGAAAAGATCGACATCATTCCGTGGTCGCCTTCGGCCGCCTCCTTCATCGTCAACGCACTGCAGCCGGCGGAAGTCGCCAAGGTCGTGCTCGACGAGGATGCCGAGCGCATCGAGGTGGTGGTTCCCGACGACCAGCTGTCGCTGGCCATCGGCCGCCGCGGCCAGAACGTGCGTCTTGCCTCCCAGCTCACCGGCTGGGACATCGACATCCTGACCGAGGCCGAGGAGTCCGAGCGCCGCCAGAAGGAATTCGTCGAACGTTCGTCGCTGTTCATGGAAGCGCTCGATGTCGACGAGATGGTCGGCCAGGTGCTGGCCTCCGAAGGCTTCACCAGCGTCGAGGAAGTCGCCTATGTCGATTCGGGCGAGATTGCCTCGATCGACGGCTTCGACGAAGACACCGCTTCGGAAATCCAGACCCGCGCCCGCGAATATCTGGAGAAGATCGAAGCCGAGCATGACGACAAGCGCAAGGCGCTTGGCGTCACCGACGAGCTGCGCGAAATCCCCGGCGTCACCACCGCCATGATGGTGACGCTCGGCGAGGACGGCGTGAAGACGATCGAGGACTTCGCCGGCTATGCCGCCGACGACCTCACCGGCTGGAAGGAACGCAAGGACGGCGAGACCAAGGTCTATCCGGGTGTGCTGGCCAATCACGGCGTGTCGCGCACTGACGCCGAGCAGATGGTTCTGGCCGCCCGCCTCAAGGCCGGCTGGATCACCGAAGACGAGCTTGCAGCCGAACAAGTCCCGGCTGACGAAGCCGTTGGTGCGTGAGGTGAAACCGCATCGCACACAACCCGCCCCAGGACGAGATGAACGATCGCACCTGCATCGTCACCCGCAAGCAAGCCGAGCCGGATGAGCTGATCCGTTTCGTCGTCGGCCCGGATTCGGCCGTCGTTCCTGACATCAAGAGAAACCTGCCCGGCCGTGGTTGTTGGGTGAGCGCCGACCGCCTACATATTGAGAAGGCGGCGGCGAAGAACCTGTTCGCCCGCGCCTTCAAGGCGCAAGTGACCGTGCCGCCCGATCTTGGCGGCATGGTCGACGGACTGCTTTCACGATCCGCTTTGGGCATGCTCGGCTTTGCCCGCAAGGCCGGCGCGATCGCTCTCGGCGCCACCAAGGTCGAGAGCGCGGTGCGCAGTGGACTGGCGCTTTTCGTGCTCCACGCGACCGAAGCGTCCGACGATGGCGTGCGAAAGATCAGCCAGGCGCGGCGGGCAACTGTCCACCTCGGCGGGCCTTCAGTCCTTGCCTACAAACTTTTCTCCGAGGCCGAGTTGAGCTTGGCATTGGGGGGCACAAATGTGATACATGCTGCCGTTCTCGCGGGAGACGCGGGCAAGGCGGTTGAGAAGCGCATGGTTGCGCTCGACCGATATCGGGGCGGAACCCCCGACGATCTGGCAATGCTTGCGGCCGTTGCTGACGAAGATGATGCTGCAGAGGATATGGAATGAGCGATACGAAATCGGGCGACGACAAGACGTTGAGTGTTACACCGAAGAAGACCTTGACGCTGAAGCGCCCCGGTACCGAGCAGAGCGTCGTGCGCCAGAATTTCTCGCATGGCCGCACCAAGCAGGTCCAGGTCGAGATCAAGAAGCGCAAATTCTCCATGCCCGGCGACAAGCCGGAGCCGGTGGCTGCACCCGTTTTGACGCCCAAGCCCGCGGTTGTGGCAGCCCCCGTCGTGCAGGAAGCGCCCAAGGCGCCGCCTCCGCCGCCGCCGGTCGAACGCAGCGGCATGGTGCTGAACGAATTGTCGCGTGGCGAGATGGAAGCCCGGCGCAGGGCGCTCGAAGGCTCCAAGGTGCGCGAAGTCGAGGATCGCCAGCGCGCCGCCGAAGACGCCAAGCGCCGCGCCGAGGATGAGGAACGCCGCAAGCGCGAGCGCGAGGACTCCGCGCGCCGTCAGGCCGAGGAAGAAGCTCGTCTGCAGACCGAGGCCGAGTCCCGCCGCCGTGCCGAAGAAGAGGCGCGCCGTCGCGCGCCGCTGGCCGCCGAACTGGCGACGGTCGACGACGAGGAGGAGGCCAAGCCGAAGCGCCCCGGCGCCGGCGCCCCGGTTCGCCGTCCGGTCACGCCCGAAGTGGCGCGTCCGGCCAAACCGACCAAGGCCGAGGAAGACCGTCGTCGCGGCAAGCTGACCCTCAATACGGCGCTTTCCGACGAGGATGCGCGCGCCCGCTCGCTGTCGTCGATGCGTCGCCGCCAGGAAAAATTCAAGCGCGCGATGCACAATGAGCCGCGCGAGAAGGTTATGCGCGAAGTGATCCTGCCCGAGACCATCACCATCCAGGAACTGGCGCAGCGCATGTCCGAGCGCGCCGTCGATGTGGTCAAGTACTTCATGAAGCAGGGCCAGATCCTGAAGCCGGGCGACATCATCGACGCCGACACGGCCGAGCTGGTCGCCACCGAATTCGGCCACACGGTCCGCCGCGTCGCCGAGTCCGACATCGAGGAAGGCCTGTTCAACATCGCCGATAACGCCGAGGACCTGGTGTCGCGGCCGCCGGTCGTGACCATCATGGGCCATGTCGACCACGGCAAGACCTCGCTGCTCGACGCCATCCGCAATGCCAATGTCGTCTCCGGCGAGGCCGGCGGCATCACCCAGCATATCGGCGCCTACCAGGTCGAGAAGAACGGTCAGAAGATCACCTTCATCGACACGCCCGGCCACGCCGCCTTCACGGCAATGCGCGCCCGCGGCGCCCAGGCCACCGACATCGCCATCCTGGTGGTGGCGGCCGACGACAGCGTCATGCCGCAGACCATCGAATCGATCAGCCATGCCAAGGCGGCCGGCGTTCCGATCATCGTGGCGATCAACAAGATCGACAAGCACGACGCCGATCCGCAGAAAGTGCGCTCGGAACTGCTTCGCCATGAGGTGTTCGTCGAATCGATGGGCGGTGAAGTGCTGGACGTCGAAGTGTCGGCGACCAAGGGCACCAATCTCGACAAGCTCTTGGAAGCGATCCTGCTGCAGGCCGAAATCCTCGACCTCAAGGCCAATCCGGACCGTACCGCCGAGGGCGTCGTCATCGAAGCCCAGCTCGACAAGGGCCGTGGCCCGGTCGCCACCGTGCTGGTGCAGACCGGCACGCTGATGCCGGGCGATATTCTCGTCGCCGGCAACGAATGGGGCCGGGTGCGCGCGCTGGTCAACGACCGTGGCGAGCAGGTCAAGGAAGCCCCGCCGGCAATGCCGGTCGAGGTGCTTGGTCTGCAAGGCACGCCTCAGGCGGGTGACCGCTTCGCCGTCGTCAACAACGAGGCCCGCGCCCGCGAGATCACCGAATACCGTCAGCGCCTGGCGCGCGAGAAGGCGGTGGCCAAGCATGCCGGCCAGCGCGGCTCGCTCGAACAGATGATGTCGCAGTTGCAGACGAGCGGGTTGAAGGAATTCCCGCTGGTCATCAAGGGCGACGTGCAGGGTTCGATCGAGGCGATCAACGCAGCGCTCGACAAGCTCGGCACCGACGAGGTGCGTGCGCGCATCGTCCATGCCGGCGCCGGCGCCATCACCGAAAGCGACGTGTCGCTGGCCGAGACTTCGGGCGCCGCCATCATCGGCTTCAATGTCCGCGCCAATGCGCAGGCACGTGCCGCCGCAGTCGCTGCCGGTATCGAAATCCGCTACTACTCGATCATCTACAACCTCGTCGATGACGTGAAGGCGGCGCTCTCGGGCCTGCTTTCGCCGGAACGCCGCGAGACCTTCATCGGCAATGCCGAGATCCTCGAGATCTTCGACATCACCAAGGTCGGCAAGATCGCCGGCTGCCGTGTCACCGAAGGCAAGGTCGAGCGTGGTGCGGGCGTGCGCTTGATCCGCGACAACGTCGTCATCCACGAAGGCACGCTGAAGACGCTCAAGCGCTTCAAGGACGAGGTTGCGGAAGTCCCAGGCGGCCAGGAATGCGGCATGGCCTTCCAGAACTACGAGGATATGCGCGTCGGCGACATCATCGAGTGCTTCCGCGTCGAGATGGTGACCAGGACGCTCTGAGTTCGTATACTGTCGATACGACCGGGCGGTGGTCGAAAGACCGCCGCCCAAATTTAATGCCTGTCGCCCAAAAGTGCGTAGCGGTTTTGGGATAAACGACATGCATAGAACAAGTATGAGACGTGCGGCACGGTCCCATCCCGCGCCTCACGCTTTCAGGATTGAGAAAAATGCCCCGTCCAACCGTCTCCAGCCCATCCCAGCGCATGCTGCGCGTCGCCGAACAGGTGCGTCACGCACTGTCAGAAACCTTGCAGCGCGGTGAGATCATCGATCCGCTGATCGAGAATACCGTAGTGTCGGTCTCCGAAGTGCGCATGTCGCCTGACCTGAGGGTTGCCACCGCTTTCGTGTCTCCGCTCGGCGCCAAGGATACCGGCGCGGTGATCGATGCGTTGAACAAGCATGCGAAATTCGTCCGCGGCCGCGTCTCCGGGGCGCTGCGGCAGATGAAGTTCATGCCGGAGTTCCGCTTCAAGCTCGACACTTCGTTCGACAATTTCGCCAGGATCAACGATTTGCTGAAATCGCCCGAAGTCGCGCGAGACTTGGGTGCCGATGGCGAAGACAACGACAAGGACGAGAAATAGTGGGGCGCCGCGGCAAGAAGAAGGGCCGGCCGATTTCCGGCTGGGTGGTATTGGACAAGCCTGTCGGCATGGGTTCGACCGAAGCCGTCTCCAAGATCAAATGGCTGTTCCAGGCCGAAAAGGCCGGCCATGCCGGCACGCTCGACCCCCTGGCCTCCGGCATGCTGCCGATCGCACTCGGAGAGGCCACCAAGACCGTGCCTTATGTGCAGGACGGCGCCAAGATCTACCGTTTTACCGTCGCCTGGGGCGAGGAGCGCTCGACCGACGACCTCGAAGGCCCGGTGACGCAGAATTCCGACCAACGTCCGGCGGAGGCCGATGTCAGGGCGCTGCTGCCGAACTACACCGGCGTCATCATGCAGACGCCGCCGCAATTCTCGGCCATCAAGATCGCTGGCGAGCGCGCCTACGACCTTGCCCGCGATGGCGCGACGGTCGACATCCCCGCGCGGGAGATCGAGATCGGCCGCTTGGACATCGTCGAGCATAATGGCGATCGCACCCTGTTCGAGGTCGAATGCGGCAAGGGCACCTATGTGCGCTCGCTCGCCCGCGACATGGGCCGTGACCTCGGCTGCTTCGGCCACATCGCCGAATTGCGCCGGGTTGAGGTCGAGCCGTTCACCCAGGAAGATTTCGTCACCGTCGCCGAACTGGAAGCAGCCCGTTTCGGCGAACAAAGCGAAGCTGACGGCGATGGCGACGCCGATGTTGTCGATGCGCCGATCGACTTCGGCGCCATCGATGCGCTGCTTGTCGACACGGCCGCCGCGCTCGACTGCCTGCCGCAGATCGCCATCAGCGACGATGCGGCGACGAAAATCCGGCTTGGCAATCCCGTCATCATCCGCGGCCGCGACGCGCCCGTGGAAGCCGAGGAAGCCTGCGCCACCGCCCGCGGCAAGCTGGTCGCCATCGGCGCCATCGAGCAAGGCATGTTCAAGCCGAAGCGAGTCTTTGCCGGCTGATTCCTGTCGTCTAATCTCAATCGGACGTTACACCCGAGGGGCACATGGCAAAGGCTGATACGGTGAAGAAGCGGGCGCCGGTGAAAACGCGGCGGCCGCCGGTCGGCGCTTCCCCCGGCACGCTGATCGCCGATCCGGCCGCGCGCCGCTCCGAGCTCAGGCTGACGCTGATCTCGCCTGAAAAATTCAAGACCATCGACAAGGCCAGCATCGATGATCTCAACACTCATTGCGATAACTGGCCGGTCGTCTGGCTGGACTGCACGGGCCTGGCCAACATCCAGCTGATCGAGGAGATCGGCCGGATTTTCAATTTGCATCCGCTGGCTCTGGAAGACGTGGTCAACACCGGCCAGCGACCGAAGGTCGACTTCTTCGAGGACCACGCTTTCGTCGTCATGCGCATGATCGACGACGTCAAGGTGCATCGCTACGAGCAGATCGCGGTGTTCTTCGGCAAGAATTTCGTCGTCACCTTCCAGGAACGCGAAGGCGATCCGTTCGATCCCGTGCGCAAACGCATCGCGGCGGCGCTGCCCAACCGCTTGCGGTCACGCGGCGCCGACTATCTCGCCTATGCGCTCATCGACGCCATCGTCGACAGCTATTTTCCGCCGATTGAGGCCGCGAGCGAGGAGGTCGACGGCATCGAGGACGAGATGCTCAACACGCCGCACAAGCATCAGATGCGCCAGCTGCACGAATTGCGGCGCGACGCCAATGTGCTGAAGGGCGTTCTGTGGCCGATGCGCGATGCGCTGGCGACGCTGATCCGTAACGACGTGCCTTATGTGAAGCCCGAGACGAAAATCTTCTTCAACGACACGCTCGACCACGCGCTGCGGCTGATCGAGCTCGTCGAGAACCAGCGCGACATGCTGACCGGCCTGATCGAGATGCACCTGTCGCTGAGCCAGGCGCGCACCAACGACGTCATCTCTTATTTGACCATCGTCTCGGTGATCTTCATGCCGCTCACCTTCCTGGTTGGTATCTGGGGCATGAATTTCGCCCCCGAAAGCTCGCCATGGAACATGCCGGAACTGAAGGCCTACTATGGCTATCCGGCTTCGCTGCTGTTCATGCTGGCCGTTGCTGTCGGTCTGATCGTCTTTTTCAAAAGGAAGAAGTGGCTCTAATGCATGTCGCCCAGAAGTGTCAGCGGTTCTGGGTCAACGACATGCGGAACAAAGACCTCGAGCGCGTACCCCCACGCGCTTGAGCCTTCTGGCATCAGGGAAATCTTGGTTTTCCGAGCAAAAACCTGCGACAAGCCGGCTTTATGAATTGGGCTGGTGTTTTCCGGGGAATTGCCCTATATGCGCCGCAGCATCGCGCCATGTCGCTTTGCTTGCACCGGCCCCTGCTGGACGACATCCCGGCTGAGGGCGACCCGTTTCCTCAAACAGATAAGGAAAAACACGATGTCGATTACTGCCGAGCGCAAACAGGAATTGATGGGTGAATTCGCAACCGCCAAGGGCGATACCGGGTCTCCGGAAGTCCAGGTGGCCATCCTTTCCGAGCGCATCAAGAACCTGACCGACCACTTCAAGGACCACAAGAAGGATAACCATTCCCGCCGTGGTCTGCTCGCTCTCGTCTCCCAGCGCCGCAGCCTGCTTGATTATCTCAAGCGCAAGGATGACGCGCGCTATCAGACGTTGATCGAGAAGCTCGGTCTGCGCCGTTGACGAATTGACCGGCGGGCTTTCGAAGGAGAGTCCGCCGGTCGCGCATTCTGCCAGTCGCATCGATTGGCCAGACCCGGTTTCGAGCGTGCAGAGGGCCACTCGAAACCGCCCATGGACGGTCATGGGGCAGGATTGCAGGACGCTCGTGCGCTTATCCAGCGCCGAAATTACCCGAGCTTCCCGTTGTCTTGCCCGTGGCTGCCCGAGAAAGGAAGCCAGGGAAAGGGCATCCGCGCACCGTGAAACGGCGCGGCCCTTTCCGCTTATTAAGGACAAGACATGTTCAACTACCACAAAGTGGAAATCGAATGGGGCGGCCGTCCGCTCATCCTGGAAACCGGCAAGATCGCCCGTCAGGCTGACGGCGCGGTGCTCGCGACCTACGGCGAAACCAAGGTTCTCGCCACCGTCGTTTCGATGAAGGAGCCGAAGCCAGGTCTCGATTTCTTCCCGCTGACCGTCAACTACCAGGAAAAGACCTACGCCGCCGGCAAGATCCCGGGCGGCTATTTCAAGCGCGAAGGCCGTCCGAGCGAAAAGGAAACGCTGGTTTCCCGCCTGATCGACCGCCCGATCCGCCCGCTCTTCGCCGACGGCTACAAGAACGACACCCAGATCGTCGTCACCGTCGTCCAGCATGACCTCGAAAACGATCCGGACATCCTGTCGATCGTTGCCACCTCGGCCGCTCTGACGCTCTCCGGTGTTCCCTTCATGGGCCCGGTCGGCGGCGCTCGCGTCGGTTACATCAACGGCGAATATGTGCTCAACCCGCATGTCGACGAGATGCAGGAATCCAAGCTCGACCTCGTTGTCGCCGGCACCGCCGACGCCGTTCTGATGGTTGAGTCCGAAGCCAAGGAACTTGGCGAAGAGCTGATGCTCGGCGCCGTCATGTTCGGCCACAAGGGCTTCCAGCCGGTCATCGACGCCATCATCAAGTTGGCCGAAGTTGCCGCCAAGGAGCCGCGCGATTTCACTGCGCCGGATTATTCCGCGCTTGAAGCCGAAATGCTGAAGATCGTCGGCGACGAGCTCAGCAATGCCTACAAGAATGTCGACAAGCAGAAGCGCTACGCCGCCGTCGACGCCGTGAAGGCGAAGGTCAAGGCAGCATTTGCCCCGGCCGAAGGCGAGGACGCCAAGTACACCTCCGAGCAGATCGGTTCGGTGTTCAAGGAACTCCAGGCCAAGGTCGTGCGCTGGAACATCCTCGACACCGGCTCGCGCATCGATGGCCGCGACCTGAAGACGGTTCGCAAGATCGTCTCGGAAGTCGGCGTCCTGCCGCGCACCCACGGTTCGGCGCTATTCACCCGCGGCGAGACCCAGGCGCTGGTGGTTGCCACGCTCGGCACCGGCGAGGACGAGCAGTATGTCGATTCGCTGACCGGCATGTACAAGGAGAAGTTCCTCCTTCACTACAACTTCCCTCCCTACTCCGTCGGTGAGACCGGCCGCATGGGTTCGCCGGGCCGCCGCGAAATCGGCCACGGCAAGCTCGCCTGGCGCGCCATCCGCCCGATGCTGCCGAGCGCGGACCAGTTCCCCTACACGCTGCGCGTCGTCTCGGAGATCACCGAGTCCAACGGCTCGTCGTCGATGGCCACCGTCTGCGGCACCTCGCTGGCGCTGATGGATGCCGGCGTTCCGCTGGCTAAGCCCGTCGCCGGTATCGCCATGGGCCTGATCAAGGAAGGCGAGCGCTTCGCGGTTCTGTCCGACATCCTGGGTGACGAAGATCACCTCGGCGACATGGACTTCAAGGTCGCCGGCACCGCCAACGGCATCACCTCGCTGCAGATGGACATCAAGATCGAAGGCATCACCGAGGAGATCATGAAGATCGCGCTGGACCAGGCCAAGGATGGCCGCCAGCATATCCTCGGCGAAATGGCGCATGCTCTGACCGGCGCCCGCCCCGAACTCGGCGAGTTCGCACCGCGCATCGAGGTCATGCACATCCCGACCGACAAGATCCGCGACGTTATCGGCTCGGGCGGCAAGGTTATCCGCGAGATCGTCGAGAAGACCGGCGCCAAGATCAACATCGAGGACGACGGCACGGTCAAGATCGCTTCGTCGAACGCCAAGGAAATCGAGGCGGCCAAGAAGTGGATCCACACCATCGTCGCCGAGCCGGAAGTCGGTGAGATCTACGAAGGCACGGTCGTCAAGACCGCCGACTTCGGCGCTTTCGTCAACTTCTTCGGTCCGCGTGACGGCCTCGTCCACATCTCGCAGCTTGCCAACGACCGGGTCGCCAAGACCTCGGACGTCGTCAAGGAAGGCGACAAGGTCTGGGTCAAGCTGATGGGCTTCGACGAGCGCGGCAAGGTCCGCCTGTCGATGAAGGTCGTCGACCAGGCCACCGGCAAGGAAATCGCCCGCGACAAGAAGGCCGAAGGCGAAGAAAACGCCGCCTGAGCGGTCTGACAGCGAAATTGAAACGGGCGCGGCACATGTCGCGCCCGCTTTCGTTTGAGACCCGTTTTTGTTTCAGGGCATGAGATCGAAGAATGGCCGTTGAGCCGCTGAAGACACTGTTCCACCCCTTCGAGGCCGAGGCGCTCGCTGCGCCGCAAAAGGGCGAGCGTGTGCTGTTCCTGGGTGCGGAACCCGGCTTCCGCTTGCCTGAAGGTTTCGAGGCAGCGCTCCATCCGGTGCAAGGTTTCCGGCCGCATTTCCGCATACTGGAGCGTGCCGGCCACAAGGTGACGCCGCGTCCTGACGGCGATGCATTCGATGCAGCCCTCGTCCTTGTTGGCCGCCATCGCGGCCAGAACGAGATGCGCATAGCCGAGGCGATCGAACGCGTCGCACCTGGGGGGCTGATCGTCGTCGCCGGTGGAAAGGAGGACGGCATCGACAGCTTGCGCAAGCGCATCGACGAGCTTGTCCCGCTCGAAGGGCATCTGCCGAAACATCACGGCATTGCCTTCTGGCTTCGCCGTCCTGTCGATCTGGCCGCTGCGGAAAAACTCCGGACCGCCAATCCTGCCGCGCTGATCGAAGGCCGTTTCCGCACCGCGCCCGGCATGTTTTCCTTCGACCGCGTCGATGCCGGCTCAAAACTTCTGGTCGATAACCTGCCCAAAGATTTGCGCGGCAACATCGCCGATTTCTGCGCCGGCTGGGGTTATGTTGCGGCCGAGGTCGCAGCCCGCTCACCTGGTCTGACGGGGCTCGACCTCTACGAAGCGGATTTCGACGCGCTTGAGGCCGCCAAAAGCAATATCGGCCAGACGGCTTTCGAGCCCGGCTTCTTCTGGATCGATCTGCTGAGCGAGCCGGTCGAGCGCCGCTACGACGCTATCGTCATGAACCCGCCCTTCCATCGCAGCCGGGCGGCCGAGCCGGAAATTGGCGCCGGCATGATCCAGGCGGCGGGCAAGGCGCTGAAGCCGGGCGGGCGGCTGTTCATGGTGGCAAACCGCCAGCTGCCTTATGAGCCGGTTCTGAAGGCTGTCTTCTCCAGCCATGCCGAGATCGCCCGCGACAGCATGTTCAAGGTCTTTTCCTCACGCCGCTAGACGCGAGGCCGCCTCAATGCATGCTGACGATGCGCGCCGGCTCGTGGACGGGAATGGTCGCTCTGATCTCGCCGGGCTTGATCTTGAGCGGCGCCGGCCTGCCGAACAGATAGCCTTGCACCATCTCGCAGCCGGCGGCCCTCAAAAGCGTCGCCTGGTTCTCGGTCTCGACGCCTTCGGCGATAATGCCGACACCAAGCGCCCGTGACAGGCCGACGATGGTGGAGACGACGGCACCCGAATTGGAATCGGTGTCCATGCGGCTGACGAAGGAGCGGTCGATCTTCAGCTTGCCGAAGGCGAAGTCGATCAGATAGCTCAGATTAGAATAGCCGGTGCCGAAATCGTCGACGGCCACCGAAATGCCCATGTCGGCAAGCTGCTGCAGGATGATGGCGGCGCGGTCGCGGTCCTGCATCATCGCCGTCTCGGTCAGTTCGAGCTCCAGTCGTGACGGCTTGATGCCAGTACTGGCCATCGTGTCACGCACGATGCCGACGAAATCCTTGGTCATGAACTGGACCGGCGAAATGTTGACGGCCACGAAGCAGTCCTCGGGCAAATGGCGGGCGTCGCTGCAGGCCTTATGCAGCACCCAATTGCCGATCGGGTGGATCATGCCGGTCTCTTCGGCGATCGGAATGAACTCCATTGGCGGGATCATGCCGCGTTCGGGATGCTTCCAGCGGATCAGCGCCTCGTAGCCGACGATGCGGCCGCTCGGCAGGTCGAGCTGCGGCTGATAGTGGAGGTCGAAATCGCCACGGTCAAAGGCGATGTGCAATTCGGATTCGATCCAGTGGCGGTAGTCGGCGACCTGGCCCATGTCGGAATGAAAGACCGACCAGTTGCCCACCCCGCCGGCGCGGGCATTCTGCAGCGCCAGGTTGGAGCGGCGCAGGACGAGGACCGGATCGACGCCGTCCTTCGGCATCGCCACGATGCCCACCGACAGGCCGACCGATTGCAGGTGGGATTCGAGCTGATAGGGCTTCAGCATCTCCTCGATCAGGGTTTCGACAGTGGCTTCCATCGATCCCTGGATCTCATGCTCCGAGACGAGGATGGCGAATTCGCCGGCGCCGATGCGCCCCATCACCGTGCCCTCGGGCATGCAGGCCCTCAGCCGCTTGGTAAAGGCGCGGATCAGTTCGTCGCCATGGCTGTAGCCGATGGCGTCGTTGATCTGCTTGAAGCGGTCGATGTCGATATCGATGAGGAACACCGGCTCGCCGGTCTTGATCGTCGCCGACGCCGCGTCGGCAACCTTGCCAACCATGGCCGGCCGCGCCAAAAGCCCGGTCAGCTTGTCGAAATGGGTTTCGTTGAAGACGTAGTCCACCGATTCATCAACGCCGGCGAAGAAGGACAGGGCCGCACCGGCGGCGGCCAGCGCGCACAAGGCCGACGCGATGCCGACCATGGTTCCCGCCTGCATGCCGGCAAAGCCGTCACCGAAACCGAACTGGAGACCCCACAGCCCGAGAATGAAACTGCCAAGCCCCGAGGCGGCGACGGTGAGCAGCCGGAACACAGGCGTTCGCTTCGGGTTGCTGACAGCAGGCATTGCTCAGTCCCAGTTGCATGATTCCAAAAAACCAACTCGACTTTCCGGAAAGATCACACGCAAATTCATAGATCCTAAAGCATCTTTTGCGCCCAGCAAGAACGCGCAGTGCCCTAGCCATAGGACTTATAGCGGATATCTCCTTAAAATGAGTTTCCGCCAATGCATCTAATTTTACTGGAAGAACTAGAGCATAATCCCGAAAAGCGGTCTCGGGTTTTCTCGGAAAAACGGGAACCGTTTGTCCAGAGATCATGCTTAACCAAAAGAGATAAAGCCCAATCCCGATTTCATTGGGATGGAACGGGATCTAATCGCGTCCGCTGTCGGTCTGCTTCAACTCATCCAGTGTTGGCATGGACACGATGTGATAGCCGGAATCGACATAATGGATCTCGCCGGTGACGCCTGACGAGAGGTCCGACAAAAGATAGAGCGCCGAGCCGCCGACCTCGTCGATGGTCACGGTGCGGCGCAGCGGCGAGTTGCGCTGCTGGTAGGAATACATGTGCCGCGCATCCGAAATCCCCGCGCCGGCCAGCGTGCGCACCGGCCCCGCGGAGATGCCGTTCACCCTGATGCCGCGCGGGCCGTAATCATTGGCAAGATAGCGCACGCTGGCTTCCAGCCCGGCCTTGGCGACGCCCATGACGTTGTAGTTTGGCATGACGCGGACAGAGCCGGCATAGGTCAGCGTGATCATCGCGCCGCCGTCGCTCATCAGCGGGGCGGCGTGGCGGGCGATCTCGGTGAAGGAATAGCAGGAGATCACCATGGTGCGGACGAAGTTGTCGCGGCTGGTGTCGGCGTAGAGCCCCTTGAGCTCGTTCTTGTCGGAAAAGCCGATGGCGTGGACGACGAAGTCGAGCCCACCCCATTCCTTGCCGAGTGTCTCGAAGGTGGCCGCGACCGACGCGCTGTCCTCGACGTCGCATGGCACGACCAGCGACGCCCCGAGCTTCTCGGCGAGCGGCTTGACGCGGCGCCCGAAGGCATCGCCCTGATAGGTGAAGGCGAGGTCCGCGCCATGCTCGGACAATTTCTTGGCGATGCCCCAGGCGATCGAATGATCGTTGGCGACGCCCATGACAAGCCCGCGCTTGCCCTTCATCAGTCCGTCCATGCCCGGCAAATCCTTATGCGGAATAGCGCTGGAAAATCAGCGTTGCGTTGGTGCCACCGAAACCGAACGAATTGGACAAAACCGTGTCGATCCTGGCGTCGTCGATGCGCTTGCGCACGATCGGCATGCCCTCGAATTCGGGATCGAGGTTTTCGATATGGGCGCTTTCGCCGATGAAGCCGCCTTGCATCATCAGGATCGAGTAGATCGATTCCTGCACGCCGGCCGCGCCCAGCGAATGGCCGGTCAGCGACTTGGTCGAGGTGATGAACGGCATCTTGTCGCCGAACACCTCGCGGATGGCGCCCATCTCCTTGGAATCGCCGACCGGCGTCGAGGTGCCGTGGGTGTTGATGTAGTCGACGGGCGTGGACACCGTCGCCAGCGCCTGGCGCATGCAGCGCACCGCGCCTTCGCCCGAAGGCGCCACCATGTCGTAGCCATCCGACGTCGCGCCATAGCCGACGATCTCGGCATAGATCTTGGCGCCGCGTGCCTTGGCGTGTTCGAGTTCCTCCAGAATGAGGACGCCCGCGCCGCCGGCGATGACGAAGCCATCGCGATTGGCGTCATAGGCGCGAGACGCTGTCGACGCCTTGTCGTTATACTTCGACGACATGGCGCCCATGGCGTCGAACAGGTCCGACATCGTCCAGTCGAGGTCTTCATGGCCGCCGGCAAACATCACGTCCTGCTTGCCCCACTGGATCAGTTCGTAGGCATTGCCGATGCAATGCGCCGAGGTCGAGCAGGCCGACGAGATCGAATAGTTGACGCCGTGGATCTTGAACCATGTAGCGAGCGTCGCAGACGCGGTCGACGACATCGCTTTCGGCACCGCGAACGGGCCGATGCGCTTGGGGCTGTTGTTCTTGAGCGTGATCTCGGCCGCCTCGACGATGGTGCGGGTCGAGGGACCGCCCGAGCCCATGACGATGCCGGTGCGCTCATTGGTGATGTCGCTTTCGCCAAGCCCTGCGTCGGCGATCGCCTGGTCCATTGCGACATGGTTCCAGGCAGCGCCCTGGCTCAGGAAGCGCATGGCGCGGCGGTCGATCATGGCCGACGGATCAAGCGTCGGCGCGCCCCAGACCTGGCAGCGGAAGCCGTGTTCGGCGAAGGAATTGGAGAAGCTGATGCCGGATTTGGCATCGTAGAGCGAGGATTGCACCTCGTTGGCATTGTTGCCGATCGACGATACGATGCCGAGGCCTGTGACGACGACCCTTCTCATTCGCAACTCCTTCCAGCGGATGATCCCGAAACCGTAGTCGGTTTTCGCCGGCGATCATACGCAAAATCAAAGTGCTGCAGCGTCATTGCGCGTCTCAGGAGAAACGCCCTGCTGCAGTGGCGCCGGTCAGGCGGCCGATTGCTTGGACAGCCCCACCTTGAGGTCTGTCGCAGCGTATATGGGTTCGCCGTCGGCCTTAAGCCAGCCATCGGCGATGCCGAGCACCAGGCGCCCGCGCATGACGCGCTTGAAATCGATGCCGTATTCCACCTTCTTGACCGATGGCGTCACCATGCCCTTGAACTTCACTTCGCCGGTCGACAGCGCCATGCCCTTGCCTGGTTCGCCGAGCCAGCCGAGATAGAACCCCGTCAACTGCCACATGGCGTCGAGGCCGAGGCACCCCGGCATGATCGGATTGCCGATGAAATGGCAGGCGAAGAACCACAGGTCCGGCTTGATGTCGAATTCGGCGCGGATGAAGCCCTTGTCGTGGGCGCCGCCGGTCTCGCTGATTTCGGTGATGCGGTCGAACATCAGCATCGGCGGGTAGGGCAACTGGGCATTGCCCGGCCCGAACAGCTCGCCGCGGGCGCAGGCAAGCAATTCCTCATAACCGTAGCTGGATTTCGAACCCGCCATATGTCTCTTCCCCATAATCATCCCGGGCGGTGGGGCGCCCTTGTCGTTGGTTTCCTAACACAATCCCTTTCGGGCCGGAAACCGGCGTTTGCGCTTAACCCGCCCGTCTGCCCGGGTCAATGCGCGCTCTCGCATCGGCCCGGAAATCGATTTCGATTTCCGGAAAGCACGATGCGACGCCAAAAAAGTGATAGAGCGCACTTAGTGCGTCCAACTGGACGCACGTCGCTCTATTGATCGTATTCGGCCAACAGAATATATGTCGCGAGGTATCCAGTTTCGGCCGATGACGTTTTTTCGCCACTCTGGGCGTGTCTTGAGGCAGAACTGTGGGCTTGGACGGATAGATGGATCTGGGCTGCCGGAAGGAAAATGTCGCTGTGGACAAGCGGGTTCGCGAAGCCGGCCTGAGGCCGACACGCCAGCGCATTGCGCTGGCCGATCTGCTGTTTGCCAAGGGCGACCGCCACCTTTCGGCCGAGGAACTGCATGAGGAGGCGGTCGCCGCCGGCGTGCCGGTCTCGCTCGCCACCGTCTACAACGCGCTTCACCAGTTCACCCAGGCCGGCCTGCTGCGCATCCTGGCGGTCGAGGGGTCGAAGACCTATTTCGACACCAACACCTCCGATCACCATCATTTCTACATCGAAGGCGAAAACCGGATCTTCGACATAGAAAGCGGTCCGGTGACCGTCTCCAACCTGCCGGAGCCACCCGCAGGCATGGAGATCGCCAATGTCGACATCGTGGTTCGGCTGCGCCCGAAGCGCGGCGTGTGAATAGCAATTCGATGAAACCTGTGGATCTGGCGGTCCGGCTCGAATGGGCCGCTGTCGCCGTAGTGGCTATCGTCCTTTACGCGCTGTCGGGTGCATCCTGGTGGCTGTTTGCCCTGCTCATCCTGGCGCCTGACCTGTCGATGCTGGGTTATCTCGCCGGGCCGCGCGTCGGCGCCGTCGCTTATAACGCGTTGCACATATTGATCGTCCCGCTGCTGCTGGCGCTCGGTGGATATGTGCTTGGCAAGTCGATGGCGACCGCTATCGCGCTGATCTGGATTATCCACATCGCCATCGACCGCGCTCTCGGCTATGGCCTCAAGCTGTCGAGCGGTTTTCAGGATACCCATCTCGGCCGTATCGGCCGTTAGGCCATGATCCCAGAGGTCGGCCTCAGGATCAGTTCTTGACGCGCTCGCCGGGATAGGCGCCCCAGACCTGCGACTGGGCGATCCAGCCGGTGTGGCCGTCGAAGGTCATCTCGCACCACTGGCCATCGCAGGTTTTGATCGTGCCCGTCACGCCCGGCTCGATGATGGCGATGACGCTGGCGTCCTTGTCCGCATCGTCGAGCAGATTGATTCGGCCACCTTTGCTGCGCTGCCAGGGCGCGACGATCGCGGTGCGGCGGCCCGACAGCAGCGATTGGTTGATCCAGCCCTCCGAGCCATCGGCGTCGCGCACGCGCCGCCAGGTGTCGAATTCCTGGATGATTTCCATAGGCAGGCCGGCCTTGGTGTACATCCAGTCGACTGAATAGTTGGCGCCGGGGCCGACGCGCGAGTTGACGCGGGCCGATTTCAGGCTGACGAAGCGCGGCAGCGGCAGGCCGCTTGGACCGAGCGTCACCGTCTGTACAGGTGCGGCAGCACCTTGCGCCGCGGCTTGCGGGGAATGCAGGAGAGCGCCGAGAAGCGCTGCGCTGAGGATCAGGCGAAGCGACGCGAAACCAGACACTTTCATTCCTTTCAGCGCGTGCCTGTTGGCCTGGGCGCCCCTTTTTCTTTGTCTTCGGCGGCACCGCTTGTTACAGGAGTGGCAGGCACCGCGACCGGTATTCAGTTTCGCCTGTCTTGGTTAAAGAGGTCTCAACGAGATCGGGTTCGAGGAAACAATGGCAGGCAAAAAACGGCCTCTCGTCGTCATCACGCGCAAACTCCCCGATCTGGTCGAGACCCGCATGCGCGAACTCTTCGATGCTAGGCTGAATGTCGAGGATCGGCCGATGACGCAGCCGGAGCTGGTCGCGGCGGTCAAGGAAGCCGACGTGCTGGTGCCGACCATCACCGACCAGATCGACGCCGCGTTGATCGCCCAGGCCGGCGACAATCTCAAGCTGATCGCCAATTTCGGCAATGGTGTCGACAAGATCGACGTGGAGGCGGCAGCCAAGAAAGGCATCACCGTCACCAACACGCCGAACGTACTGACTGAAGACACCGCCGACATGACCATGGCGCTGATGCTGGCAGTGCCGCGTCGTCTGGCGGAAGGCGCAAACGTGCTGACCAGTGACAAGAAATGGGCCGGCTGGTCGCCGACCTGGATGCTCGGACGGCGCATCTGGGGCAAGCGCCTCGGCATCGTCGGCATGGGCCGAATCGGCACCGCGGTTGCGAGACGCGCCAAGGCCTTCGGCCTGTCGATCCACTATCACAACCGCCATCGCGTGCTGCCGGAAGTCGAGGAAGGGCTGGAGGCAACCTATTGGGAAAGCCTCGACCAGATGCTTGCCCGCATGGACATCATCTCGGTCAATTGCCCGTCGACACCGGCCACCTTTCATTTGCTGTCAGCGCGGCGGCTGGCGCTGATGCAGCCCACAGCTTACATCGTAAACACCGCGCGCGGCGACATCATCGACGAGGAGTCTCTGGTCAAGCTGATCCAGGACGGCAAGATCGCTGGCGCCGGCCTCGACGTCTACGAGCACGAGCCGGCGCTGAACAGCAAGCTTTTGAAGCTCGCCGCCAAGAACAAGGTGGTGCTGTTGCCGCATATGGGCTCGGCGACGCTGGAGGGCCGCATCGACATGGGCGAGAAGGTGATCATCAACATCCGTGCCTTCTTCGACGGCCACCGTCCGCCGGATCGCGTACTGCCGCTGCGGACTTGAACCGTCTGAGTTAGACTAGAAGTCGCGCTTCATCATAACCCATTCGCCCGGTCCGCTCCTGCCACCATAGGCGATCCAGGGCAGACGGCCGGCAATGGAGAAGCCCAGTCTCTGGTAGACGGAAATTGCCGGAAGGTTGGTGTCTTCGACGACAAGACACAGCCCTTTCGCCCCAATATTCCGGGCCACCTCATCAGCATAATGGATCAGCTTTGCCGCAAGCCCCTTGCCGCGAAACTCCCCATAGACCGCGACGCCGAGAATAGACCAGTATCCGATCAGTCGCGTTTCCAGTGTCACGAGTGGCGCCAGAGCAGGCGAAATCTCGGCAGCGTAGTCCTCGTTTTGTGAAATCAGTTCCCCGACCAATCCACCGGCGATCACGCCCTCCACCTCGATGAGGTAGGCCTTGGAGAAATGATAGGGTGAATTCGGGTCTTCGGAGGCCGCGCGTCGTGCCGCATTCAGAACCGCGTGATCGTCGCCGCTGTTCTTGATCCAGCTTTCGAGGTCGATGCCGTGCCCGGCAATGTCAACGATCGCTGCGACGTGGAGTGCGTCGTTGGCGCCAGCGGGGCGGATCCGGTTGCTCACAGAGTTGGGCTCGAAGTGGTGTTTTGAGTATCGATGTCGATCGACCCTTCTAATCCAACATTCAGCCTTTTGCCTCGGAAACGTTCAAACTGGTCGCATCCGAGCCGCAAAGCCAGTGGCGTCTGCCAGCCCATTTCCCGGGCCACGATCAGCCCCAGCAGCAGGATCGCGTCCGGCTCGTGCAGCACGAGGGCCGCCGGCGCATGGCCATTGTGGACAAGCTCCAGCAGCACGGCCGACGCGGAGGACGAGCCGATCGTGCCTGGCAGGAACAGTACACGGCCGGCAATGCTCTCGCCATGCTGCGGGTGGCGGACATCGGCGATGCGGCCGTTCTTCGGATCGACGCCGCCCCAGAAGCTGATCGGCGCGGTCAGCACCAGGGCTGCGCCTTCACCGCTGCTGCCCGGCACCAGGATTTCCGCGGCGGCGCTCATGCGGCGATATCCGTAAAGCGTGGCTTACCGATGACGGCGCTTTCGACGCAGTCGGCCAGCGAGCCATAAAGCACGGCGTAGCCGGTATTGCCTGGCGCGTATTGCGCGAATTTTCCCGAATTGGTCATCAGCACACCGCCGGCAAGCTCCGGCAGGATCGGCGTCACCACCACGCAAGTGTCGGCGACGATGACGACGCCGCTTGCCTCGAGCGTCTTGCGGCGGCCGCTCTGTTCGAGCGTCGTGAGCACATGGCGGCCGGTGCAGGCGTAGATCGGTACACGGAGTCGCCGCCCGCTGATCAACTGCTCCAGCGCTTCGAATTCGGCCGAAGACAGGTGCGGACTGCCGATCGCCACCGCATCGATGGCGGTTTGCGTAGCTGCGGTGGACAGGCCCGCGCGGGCTTTGGCGACCATCTCCGGCGTGACGCGGATCACCGTTTCTGGCCTGCCGCCGGCCAGGATGGTCTCGGCGTCGGGCGCCTCAGGCGTCACGCCGGCAATGTGGAACAGGCCGACCGCGCCCGATGATGCCGCCGCAGCGCCAAAAGCTTTCAGCGCGTCTTCGCCGGGATGGCTGGATATTCCGGTAACGACGCCGACGGCATTGCCCACCTCGCGGCCATAGAGGCTGCCCAGCACCGGCCAGGCGGTCTCCGAGCCGAGGAAGGAGGCGGACAGGCCGGAGACATCGAACACCAGCCGCGCCTGCCGGTTCTCCGTGCGGTGCAGGCCGTAATCCGGCGCGCGGCCCGATATGGCGCAGGCGATGTCGAGGAAGTCGCCATAGCGGTTGGTGCGCGCGCCCAGCACCGAATTGCAGAACACCACCGCGTTCGATTCGCCCCATGCGACATCGCTGCCCTGGGCTGGCCTGTGGCCGGCCTGATAGGGCGCACAGGTCCAGCTCTGCTCGCAGCCCAGTTTGCGGTAGGCTTCCATCATCCGCCGCGCCATGCCGCGCGCCGGCTCTTCGAGACGCACGCGCGAACAGCCCATCAGGTCGAGCGCGCCGACATTCAGCGTCGAGCGTACCGCAACGCGCGCGCCGCCCTCGACCAGCCTTTCGGCAAACAACGTGCCGGAATCGCCGTGATAAAGCGCGCCGTCTATATGCGCCGAGGCGATCGGGATCAGCCGCGGTGCGCCGAGCAACCTGGCGCTTTCGGCAACGATGCGCATCGCCATCGCCACCCCATCCTGGCCGGCGGCGACTGCCTTCTCCTGCGGACTGAGAGCGAGGCTCACGCCAGCACCTTGCGCATGGTGATCGAGGTCGGCCGGTCATAGCCCTCATGTGCGGTGCGTTCGGTTTCGCGAAAGCCGAGACGGGCAAAGGTCGCGTGATTTGCCGAGAGTTCGATCCGCGTCTGCAGTTCGATGGCGGGTCTGTTGCGGCGGCGGGCAAAATCCTCGACAGCCTGCATCAACTGTCGGCCGATGCCTTGTCCCTGAAGCTCGGGTGCAACAGCGAGCTTGCCGACATAGAAATCATCTGTTCGCTCCAACGCGAAGACGCAGCCTTCAATCCGACCGTCCTGCAGCGCCAGCAACGCTATCTCCCGGCCGGCCTTGTCCCGGAGGTTTTCGACGTTCAGCAGATGCGCCGAGGAGGGCGGGTCGATGACGCCGTCCATCGGCGCAAAGGCGCGCTTGATCAGATTGAGCAGTTCGTCCCAACGTTCAAAGCCGGGGGCAAGTTGCGTTATGAAAACGCCGGCGGGCTGATCCATGCGCTCAGCTTCTCTTGTAACGGATCGTATCGAAGCGCGCCGACAGCGCATCGTAGAGCAGCAGCCGGCCGACCAGCGGTTCGCCGATGCCGGTGATCAGCTTGATCGCTTCCATCGCTTGCAGCGTGCCGACGACGCCGGTCAGCGCGCCGACGACGCCGGCAACGGCGCAGGACGGCACCAGCCCCTCCGGCGGCGCTTCCGGAAAGAGGTCGCGATAACCAGGGTTTGGCTTGCCGTCGGCGCCGGTCTCGAACGGTATCAACACCGTCACCGAGCCGTCGAAGCGGCCGACGGCAGCATGCACAAGCGGCCGCTTTTCCGCCGCGCAGGCATCGGCCACGACATAGCGCGTCTCGAAATTGTCGGAGCCGTCTACAACGATGTCGTAGCGCGCGATGAGCGCAGCGGCATTGTCGGCCGTCAGCCTGAAATCGTGCAGTTCCACCGCGACATGGGGATTGATCCGGGCGATCGTCGCCTTGGCGCTCCCGGTCTTCGCCGTGCCGATCGTGTCGGTGGCATGGATTACTTGCCGCTGCAGATTGGAGAGCGAGACGGTGTCGTCGTCGACGATGCCGAGCGTGCCGACGCCGGCGGCGGCTAGATATTCCAGCACCGGCGCGCCGAGCCCGCCGGCGCCGATGACCAGCACCCGGGCCCGCTTCAGCCTCTGCTGGCCGGCGCCGCCGATCTCGGGCAGCACGATGTGGCGCGCATAGCGCTCAAGCTCTTCGTCGGTGAAGGTGGCAGGGGTCATTGCCGGACCATATAGCGGGTAAAAAACCTTGTCAGGTCTCTTCGGTTGGCCCAACCGTGCCGTGGTCGACGGTGAGGAACTGCGCGCGTCCTCTAAGGCTGGAAAACAGCGCCGCGTCGGTTCCGGTCATGAAGGCCTGGCAATTCAGCTCTTCCAGGATCGAAAACAGCGCGGCGCGTCGGCCGGCGTCGAGATGCGCGGCGATCTCGTCGAGCAGCAGGATCGGCGTCATCCCCGACATCTCGCCGGTCAGCCTGGCATGCGACAGCACGATGCCGACCAGCAGCGCCTTCTGTTCGCCGGTCGAGCAGAGTTCGGCCGGCATTGCCTTGGGACGGTGGCGCACGAGAAGATCCGAACGGTGCGGACCATCCAGCGTGCGTCCGGCGGCGCGGTCGCGCTCGCGACCATCGGCAAGGGCGGCGCGATAGCGCTCCTCGACGTCCACCGCTGGCGCATTGGCGACTTGTTCTTCCAGGTCGCCGGAAAGACGGATGTCGGCCTGCGGAAACGGCCCGCTGCTGGGCAGCCTGTCGATCATGGCGGCAAGCAGGCGCACCAGTTCGGCGCGCGCCGCTGCGATCGCCACGCCGGTCTCGGCCATCTGCGTCTCGATAGCCTCGAACCAGGCGCCGTCGCGCGAGCCTTCCGTAAGCAACCGGTTACGTCCGCGCATCGCCTTCTCATAATCGAGGGCGCGCTGGCCGTGGCCGGGATCGATCGCCAGCACCAGCCGGTCGAGAAAGCGCCGCCGGTCGGCGGCGGGTCCCGGAAACAGGCCGTCCATGGCCGGCGTCAGCCAGACGACGCGCAGCCACTCCAGCATGGCGTCGGCCGACCGCGCCGGTGCACCATTGATCCGCACCTTGCGGCCGCCTTCGCCGGCGGCTTCGCCACCGGTGATGCCGGTGCCGATCTCGACCTGGCCATCGGGCCCGTCGAGCCGGGCGTGCAGCGCAAAGCCGCCATCGCCGCCTTCTCGGGCCACGTCGGCATAAGGCGCGCGGCGCAGGCCGCGGCCCGGCGTCAGCAGGGAGATAGCTTCCAGGAGATTGGTCTTGCCCGCACCATTGTCGCCGGAAAACACCACGGCGCCCGGAGAAAGGTCGATCGTCAGGGACGCATAGTTGCGGAAATTCGTAAGTGTTAGCTTACTTATATGGCTTTGCTCGGGCAACCGCTATCCGCCTGTAGAAGTCGCCGCAATCGTCACGCCGAAGGTTTGCCGCTGCGCGGCTACACCCGCATCGGCATCAGCACGTAGAGCGCGGTCTCGTCGGCCATGTCGTGGATCAGCGTCGGCGAGCCAGCATCGGCCAGCATGAACTTCGCTTCCGTGCCGGTCAGCTGCGCGGCGACGTCGAGCAGATATTTGGCGTTGAAGCCGATCTCGATCGGGTCGGACGAATAGTCGGCGGCCAGTTCCTCGGTGGCGCTGCCCGAATCCGGATTGTTCACCGCAAGCGTCACCTGGCCTTCGGTGATCGAAAGCTTCACCGCGCGGCCACGCTCGGAGGAGATGGTCGAGACGCGGTCGACGGCGGCAGCGAAACTCTGGCGGTCGATGATCAGTTTCTTGTCGTTGCCGGTCGGGATGACGCGCTGATAGTCCGGGAAAGTGCCGTCGATCAGCTTCGAGGTCAAAACCACGCTGCCGATGGTGAAGCGGATCTTGGTGTCGGACAATTCGGTGGTGACAGCGACATCGGGATCGTCGACCAGTTTCTGCAATTCGCTGACCGTCTTGCGCGGAATGATGATGCCCGGCATGCCTTCGGAACCCGCCGGGGCGTCGATTTCGGCGCGCGCCAGGCGATGGCCGTCGGTCGCGACCGAGCGCAGCTTCAGCTTGCCGCCGGTCTCATGCGTGTGCAGGTAGATGCCGTTCAGATAATAGCGCGTCTCTTCGGTGGAGATGGCGAACTGGGTCTTCTCGATCAGGCCTCTCAAGGCGACGGAATCGAGCCGGAAGATATGCGAGAACGACCCGGCCGAAAGCTCGGGGAAATCGGACTGCGGCAGGCATTGCAGGCGAAAGCTCGAGCGGCCCGACGTCACCGTCATGGCATTGCCGTCCTCGTCGGTCTTCAGCATCACCTCGGCGCCGTCGGCCAGTTTGCGCACGATGTCGTAGAGCAGGTGCGCCGGAACCGTCGTCGCCCCGCCGCGCTCGACCTTTGCGGGTGTCGCTTCGGTCACTTCGAGGTCCAGGTCGGTGGCTTTCATTTCAAGGCTGGCGCCCTCGGCGCTGAGTAGCACATTCGACAGGATCGGTATGGTGTTGCGCCGTTCGACCACGCGATGAACGTGGTTGAGCGACTTCAGGAGATTTGACCGTTCCAGGATAACACGCATGACGAAACAGGCTCGCTTGAATGAATGAACGGGTCACCAGTGGGCGGCGCCCCGCGAAAGGTCTGAACAGGCTCAGAATCTATGCAAACTGACAGGAAAAAGCCGTTAAACGCAAGCCCGCGCCACCGGTTCACGCCGGTTACGCGGGCTTTCTGGGGATAAAGCAGGCAATGGTCGTCAACCGGTGCATGTCGCCCAAAAGTGCGCGGCGGTTTTGGGACAACGACATGCATCAAAACAAGAAATTTAAAGCGCGCCGACCGAATACTCTAAACTCGGCGCGCTCTGTTTGCCTCGCCGCTCAGGCCTGGTCGTTGATCAGCCTGCGCAACAGTTCCAGCTCTTGCGCCAGCGTATTGTCGACGCCGGAAAGGTCCTCGATCTTGCGCACGGCATGCAGCACCGTAGTGTGATCGCGACCGCCGAAACGCCTGCCGATCTCCGGCAGCGAACGTGGCGTCATCACCTTCGACAGGTACATGGCGACCTGCCTGGGCTTGACGATGGTGCGCGTGCGCCGGTTGGACAGAAGCTCTGTCTTCGACACATTGTAGTGGCGCGCCACGATGCGCTGGATGTCCTCGATGCGCACCCGCTTCGGCTCGCCCGAGCGATAGATATGGCCGAGGATCTCATCGATGCGGTCGATGGTGATCGCCGGCTCGAACGACTGACGAAACAGCAGCTGGTTGAACGCGCCTTCCAGTTCACGCCCACTGCCGGTTACCGTGCGGGCGACATGGTTGAGGATCTCCTCCGAAATATTGAGCGAGGCATCGTCGACCTTGGCCGTGGCCAGCCGCAGTTTGAGCATGCCGATGCGCATGGCGAAATCCGGCGCCGACATTTCGAGCGCGACACCGCCATTGAGGCGCGAACGCACGCGTGGCTCCAGCGATTCCAATTCCGACGGCGGCCTGTCGGCGGCAACCACCACTTGCTTGGCGCTGTCGAGCAGCATGTTGATGAGATGGCAGAATTCATGCTGGATCGACTTGCCCTGCAGGAACTGCATGTCGTCGATGATCAACAGGTCGATGTCGCGCAGCTGTTCCTTCAGCGTCAGCGCATTGTTGTCGCGGATCGCGGTGGCGAAGCGCCACATGAAATATTCGGCCGTCAGGTAGACGACACGCGATTTCGGGTTCTGTTTGAGCGACTCGGCCGCGATCGCCTGCAAAAGGTGAGTCTTGCCGAGCCCGACGGTGGCATGGAGGAACAGCGGATTGAAGCGCACCGCGCTCGACTGCGATTCCGCCACGGCCTTGGCGGCGGCGAAGGCCACCCGGTTCGATGGGCCTTCGATGAAGGAGCCGAACGTGTAGCGCGGGTCGAGCGGCGACCCCAGCACATTGTGCCGGAACTCGGCCTCGATCGGCGTGCCGGGGCGAGGGGCGGGCGCCCGCTCCACCCGGCCTGGACCCGCCGTGCCGGCCGCCAGTGCGGTCTGCGTCTGCTTGGTCATCTTGCGCGCAGGCACGGCTTCGGGCTCGACGCCATTACGGGCCGGACGGGTCGCGGTGCGCACGACGATCTCAATCTTCAGGACCTCTGGATCCTCGTGCTTCCACAGATCGGCGATGAGATCGAGATAGTGACCATTGATCCACGAGCGCAGGAAGGCCGTGGGCACAGAGATGCGTACAATGCCCCGGGAAGCCTCCGCCACCTTCATCCGCCCGAACCAGCTCGAATAGACCTCGGTTCCCAGACGCGCCTTCAACTGGGCCTTGACCCGGTCGAACTTCTGTTCCGCGTCGCTGGAAGCCGCCATGTCGTGCGCTCCGACCAATGTTCCAGGAAATGGCAGGTCGCCCGTTAGCTCCCGCTCGATGCCGCTCTGCATGATTGTGCGTCCCTTGCTCTTTTGTACCTTTTTTCCGCCGGGAGTGCGCCTCCTGCACCCATGTTTCCAGCGACCGTATCTTCGCTACAACACCACCGCCGCCGCCGGCGGATGACGTTGCCTCGTCAGCAAGGGATCGGCCCCGGCTGCTTAAAGCCAGTCCGTCTGACATGTTCGGGCAAAGCAACACCACCCGGCGAAAACGCCGGTGCGCCATCAACCTGCCATGTACAATTACGCCAGTCCCCTACCGCACGGAAAAGACAAACCATACCCGTTCGCGGAATTGATCCACGTCATGAATTCTGCCATTGTGAGCTGGCCGATTCAGGCTGGGTTATGGGCTAATGGCCCGTCCCTTTCGATGGACAGACATTACCGAAATCGCTGTGGATAGGGCAAGGCCACCTCTAACGGATTTTTAAGGAATCTGGTTACTGATGAAGGCTTCGGGGCCTGTCCTGGAACCGCAGATTTTGACAAAGCCATTGTGATTCAAACCCTTTTGCCGCGAATATGAAAATGGCTGTGCGGTTTGAAATTTTCTGAAATAATTCGCTTGACACCAACTTGTCGCCTGTCGCCCACAGGCGATGTGAACAAGCTGTGGATCACCGGCCACAAGTCATTGAAAAATATCAGTAATTTGTGACAGCCAAATTTATTGGCATGGGCCATTTCGGTGGATTGGAATATCAGCGGGAGTGTATGTGCCGGCAAAGCATTCCGAACTCTGGAATGCGGGCCGGGCGCGCTTTGCGGGCGTTCTTTTTAAGTGGTTGCCGGCAAACGAAAAAACCCGGCGCGATCGGCCGGGTTTGAAAGAACGACAGTTCAGGAACGGTCGATCAGGCCGACAGCACCTTGAGGCGGTGAGCCAGACGCGACACCTTGCGCGATGCCGTATTCTTGTGGATCACGCCCTTGGTCGCGGCGCGCATCAATTCCGGCTCTGCGGTCTTGAAGGCTTCCAGCGCGGCTGCCTTGTCGCCGGCAGCCAGTGCCTCTTCGACCTGGCGGACATAGGTACGCACGCGCGAGCGGCGGTTCTTGTTGATCGCTGCGCGGCGGGCGATCTTGCGCGTTGCCTTTTTGGCCGAGGAGGTATTGGCCATGGTGCCTCTCTTCTGATCTGGTGAGCGCATGCGGGATGCCGCAGGGCGCAAAAAACAAACGGGCAGCCAACGGCCGCCTCGGTTGGAGCGGCTTATAGTTCAGCTTTCCCGGCGCGTCAACGCCGCTTTGGCTTCTTTTTGGCCGCTGCCGCCGGAGCATGATGCCGAAAAGTGTGAAGCGGTTTTTCGGAGGGCATCATGCTCTAACGCGTTGACGCTAGCGGTTGGTGAAATTCGGCTTCCGCTTCTCGGCAAAGGCCGCCATGCCTTCCTTCTGGTCGTCGAGCGCAAACAACGAGTGGAACAGCCGGCGTTCGAAGCGCAGTCCCTCGGCCAGCGTCGTCTCGTAGGCGCGGTTGATGGCCTCCTTGGCCATCATCACCGAGGGCAGCGAAAATTCTGATATCCGGGCCGCGGCCTTCAGCGCCTCCTCGACCAGCTCGGCGGCCGGCACGACGCGCGACGCCAGGCCGCTCCGCTCGGCCTCGGCGGCATCCATCATCCGTCCGGTCAGGCACATGTCCATCGCCTTCGACTTGCCGACAAAGCGGGTCAGCCGTTGCGATCCGCCCATGCCGGGAATGACGCCGAGCGTGATTTCGGGCTGGCCGAATTTTGCCGTGTCGGCGGCAATGATGAAATCGCACATCATCGCCAGCTCGCAGCCGCCGCCCAGCGCATAGCCGGCGACAGCCGCGATCATCGGCTTGCGCGCGCGTGTGAATTCCTCCCAGCCGACGAAAAGATCCTGCACATAGGCGTCGGCGTAGGCGATGGCCTGCATTTCCTTGATGTCGGCGCCCGCCGCAAAGGCCTTCTCGGAACCGGTGATGACCATGGCGCCGATGCCCGGATCGGCATCGAACCCCTTTGCCGCCGCCAGCATGTCCGCCAGCACCTGGGCATTCAGCGCGTTGAGCGCCTTGGGCCGGTTCAGCGTGATCAGGCCGACCTTGCCGCGGGTCTCCACGATGATGGTTTCATAGCTCATGGGCTGGCCTCCTCGTTCCGGCAATGAAGAGACCGGTCTAGCTCACCGCTGACAGGTCCGGCAATAGAAGGTCGAGCGGCCGCTTTGCACGACGCGCTCGATGTGGCCGCGGCAGCCGGGCGTCGGGCAGGGCTCGCCCTCGCGATCGTAGACCGCGAAGGAATGCTGGAAATAGCCCAGCGACCCGTCTGTGTGCACATAGTCGCGCAGCGACGACCCGCCGGCGGCGATCGCATCGGCGATGACCGAACGGATCGCTTCCGCCAGACGTTCGCTCTGCTCCTTGGCCTTCTTGCCGGTCCCGGCGATGGTGCCTGCCTCGCGCAACGGCGACAGGCCGGCGCGCCACAGCGCTTCCGACACATAGATATTGCCGAGTCCGGCAATCAGCTTCTGGTCGAGCAGCGCCGCCTTCAACGGCGATCTACGGCCCTTCAGCAGCGAGGCGAGCAGGGAGCCGTCCAGGGCATTGCCGGTCGGCTCGACGCCCAGTCCCGCCAGCATCGGATGCGCGTCGGCCAGCCCTTCGGCAAACAGCATGAAGCCGAAGCGACGCGGGTCGTTGAAGACCACGCAAGACTGGACGCCGGCTGGCGACACGACATGAAACACGACATGGTCGTGCTTGGCATCCTTCGAGCGCTCGTGATGGAATGCGCCCGGCGTCTCGCTGTCATCGACGGTTTCGATGCGGAACGAGCCCGACATGCCGAGATGGCAGATCAGCACCGGGCCGCCGTCCAGATGCATGGTCAGATATTTGGCGCGGCGGCCAAGCGCGGTGATGGTCTTGCCGGTCAGCCGCTGCGCGAATTTCGCCGGAAACGGAAATCTGAGATCGGGCCGGCGTGCCTCGACGCGCACGATGCGCGCGCCTTCCAGAACCGGCTGCAGGCCACGCCGGACCGTCTCGACCTCGGGCAGCTCAGGCATGGCCGCCTATCGTCGCATGAAAGGAAGTACCGTGTCGGCCTTGCGCCAGCGCGAGGTGTTCGGCCACGGTTTCACCGATGTCGGCGAAGGTGGCCCTCAGCCCGATGTCGCCGCCGGTGAGGCCCGGTGCGGTGCCGATCACCGGAATGCGTTCGCGCGTGTGGTCGGTGCCGCGCCATGTCGGATCGTTGCCATGGTCGGCGGTGAGGATGAGCAGGTCGCCCGGCTTCAGTTTCGCCAGCGCCTCAGGCAGCCGCCGGTCGAAGGCTTCGAGCGCCGCCGCATAGCCGGCGACGTCGCGGCGATGACCGAACTCGGTGTCGAAGTCGACGAAATTGGCGAACACCAGGTCGCCGTCGCCGGCATCGTCCATCGCGCCCAGCGCCTTGTCGAACATCGCCATGTTGCCGGGCGCCTTGCGCACTTCCGAGATACCGCGATGAGCGAAGATGTCGCCGATCTTGCCGACCGCTATCACCCGGCTGCCGCGCGCTGTCAGCCGGTCGAGCAGCGTCGGTTCGGGCGGCGGCACGGCGTAGTCATGGCGGTTGTAGGTGCGCTCGAAGGTGGCTGATGTTTCGCCAAGGAAGGGCCGTGCGATCACCCGTCCGATTTTAAGCGGGTCGACCAGCCGGCGCACCGTCTTGCAGAACTGGTAGAGCCGCTCCAGGCCGAAATGGACCTCGTGCGCTGCTATCTGCAGGACGGAATCGACCGAGGTGTAGCAGATCGGCTTGCCGGTACGGATATGCTCCTCGCCGAAGCGCTCGATGATCTCCGTGCCCGGCGCATGGCAGTTGCCGAGAATGCCCGGCACCTTGCCCTCGCGGATCATCGCTTCGGTCAGTTCGGCAGGGAAGGCGGGCACCGTATCGGGGAAATAGCCCCAGTCGAAGCGCACCGGCAGGCCGGCGATTTCCCAGTGACCCGACGGCGTATCCTTGCCGCTCGAAATCTCCTGCGCCGCGCCGTGGAAGGCGGAGGCCGAAACAGCGCCGGCACTACTGTCGAACCGAAACCCGGTCGCAGTGTGCGCGGCGCGGCCTAGACCGAGTGAAACCATGTTGGGCACCAGAAGCGGTCCCTTGCGCAGGCCTTCGCGATCGGCGCGGCCTTCCCCGCAGGCCTGGGCGATATGTCCGAATGTGTTCGAGCCGGCATCGCCATAGCGTTCGGCATCGGCCGCGCCGCCAATGCCGAAGGAGTCGAGAACGAAGAGGAAAGCGCGCGCCATCGGTGCCGTCATTGCCAGTCTGGGTGACCAGACATAAGGTCCCGTCGCGGCATTGGCAAATCGGAAACCAGGCAGCGACGGCCTGGCGCGCAGTACGCATCCTTGCGAGATGCGACGCGCTTCGATGAACGGTACGGGGCATAAAACGATGAGACGGGCGAATCTCGCCATGGGGCCGGGTTGGAGGGCATTGGCGACCACCGCGGCGTTGCTGGCCTTGCCGCACACCGCGCACGCCGACTGGCGCGACCAGATCGGGACGTTTCGGATCGGCATCGTCGCCGAGCCGGGCGCCGGCAACACGGTTCCGGGTCTGGCCCTGTTGACAGACGCCTACGGCAAGGCACTCGGCATGAAGGTGGAATTCGTCGTCGCGCATGACTATGCAGCGCTGATCGAGGCACAGGCCAATGCCCGGATTCAGTATGCGGTCTATTCGGCAACCGCCTACGCCACCGCCTCGGAGCGCTGCGGCTGCGTCGAAGCTCTGGTGGCGCCGGTCGATGCCGACGGTGCCAACGGCATCCGCTCCGTGCTTTTGACGCGCGACGGCAAGCTTCCCGATCTCGCAGCCATGCAAACGCACCGCATCGCCATGGCGCCTTCCGACAATGTCGGCGGTTCTCTCCTGCCGCTCGCCGGGTTGGCGGCCGATGGCATCAAGATCAGCCAGGATGCGCCATTCCTCACTCATGCCGGCTCGGCTGCCGCTGCCGAAGCGATGCTTGTCGATGGCCAGGCCGATGCCGTGTTCGGCTGGGAGCGGGCCGCGGTGGAAAACCGGACGGAGATTGCTGGTGATCAGCCGGCCGATCCGGACGGCACGGCGGAGCGGCTGGAGGCGGCAGGAATTCCGAAAGCCGCGCTCCAGACCATCTGGACCTCCGCTGTGCTGAGATATGGTCCCCACGCCGTCCGCAGCGATCTCGACCCCGAAGCCAAACGCCGGCTGACCGTCTTCCTCACCAATCTCAGATCGCAGTCGCCGGAAGTCTACGATTTCGTGGAATCGAAACATTCCGGCGGCTTCATATCAGCCGCCTCTGGCGACTATGCGATGGCAACAGCCATCGTGCGCCTGCTGTCGGACAGCAGCCGTCAATAAGTCCGGCGCTTCAGCAGTTGCTGCAGGGGATCGTCGTGCTTCGGCGCGGCCTGAGGTAATAGGTCTCGCCCATCGTTATCTTGTCGAAGGCCGAGGTCAGACCAAGCCGCTTTTCGCTGTCGGCAGACCAGGTGACGATGGGCTTGTAGGCGAGCTGGCTTTCGACGCGGATGAGGAAAGTGTCAGCGATCCTGAGCGTTGCGGGGACTGTCGTGATGGTGTCCTTGGCGGCGTCGACGATATATGAGCCCTCGACCAGCTTGCGCGACCACACGACCTTTACGTTCGGCGGCGTCTCGGTCGTGACCTGTATCGCCGTGACGATGATCGTCGGCGTTGAGCGGTTGTAGGGCTGCAGGGTCGAGGTGCCGATCTTCATGATCGCATCGATGTCGGCGGCCACGACTGTCTGCTGCTGTGTGATCAGATCCGCAACCATGGAGCCGATGCGGCTGACCTTCTTGCTGGTCTCGATGGCCTGCGAGGCCTCCATGGTTACGAAATACATGATCAGGAGCACAGGCACGATGAAGGCGAACTCGATGGCCGCGATGCCGCGGCGATCCGAGCAGAACCGCATCGCTCTTGCCCAGATACCCGAAAATCCCTGATGTGCCCCCGCACGATACATGCCTGTTTCCCTTTAAGCCAAAATAACGCTGAGTTCTCAGTCGTCGAACGGTTCGTTCTGCCAGGTCACGGATGCGAAATGCAGCGTGTTGCCGTCTTTCAGATTGGCCATCGACTTGGCCATGAAATCGGTCATGACCGGCCATTTGTAGAAGACCCTCAGCATGTTCTTCGTTTCCGCCAGGCCCGGCGTCACGGCGAAGCTCATCGAATTCGTGCCTTGCGTCAGCACGATCTCGCCATCGACGATCTTGAAGCCAGCCGTGGCGGCATCGGCAAAGGTCGGATATTCGCGCAGATCCACCAGCAAGCCCGGGCAGGTCTTGGCGACCATGATCTCCAGCCGGGTGCAAATGATGTCCCTGAGCTTGGTCCCGGTCAGGTCGGTCGGCTTCAATTGGCCGGTGCGCACCTGGCGTGCGACGTCGTCGGTGATGTTGGCCATCACCTCCTGTCCGGCAAATGAAATGCAGCTCTCGAGGATGGCGAAGACGAGAAGCGCAAACGGGATCGCCAGCATGGCGAATTCTATCGCCGTGCTGCCGCGACGATCGCCAAGGAAGCGGCGGCCGAGCTTCGCCGGTCCTGCACTTGCCTTGCCGATTTCGGGTGTTGAATCCTCGCCCATGTTCCGTCCCTGCCGATCCTGATGCGGTGCCAGCAGCCACATTTAGCGAGAACCCATTGAGGCCCGGTTTGGATGACCGCTAAATTCGGCGGGAAGGCATTAACCCGCCGCTAACCGAAGCGACATTTCGGGGAAACAGCGAGCACCCCAGGCGCTTACTGGCCGGCGCTCATTTCGGCTTCGGAGGTCTTCTCCGACTCGCTTTTGAACGAGCTCTCGCAATAGGGCGTGCAGGACATGGTCTGTACCGAAGCGCGCCTGTAGATACGCACCGACGATGCGTCCTGGCGCACCACGGTTACCTGCTCGTCGACGATTGGGCTACCATCCTGATCGAGCACAACCAGATTGGTGACGCCGAACCCCTTGCCCGTCAGCACGATGGTCGATGCATCCTGGACGGAGGCATCGGCAATCGCCGGATTGCCGATGACGATGGTGTCGGCTGGGCGTGTCAATTTGACGATCTTGGCCTGGTTCATCGTGACTTCGATGCCGGCTCCGGCCTTGGCCGGCAGCACAAAAGCCGGGACGGCGAGGAGCGCGGCAAGCAGGAATGACGATTTCATGGCGGTCATCGAGGCGCTCCACGGCAAACTTGTTCAACGGAACATGAACGAGATTGGTGAACCAACGGTTAAGCCGATGACCGGGGCTGGGATATCCCCACGTATTTTGCAGCTAGCTAATATAAAGAGCGTCCTGCCGATAGCCGCGAAGCCCTAGCTTTCGCGGCCTTTTGACGGGCCGGCGAGCCGCTGTCAGGCGTTTAGTTTACGGTTAACCACGCACGCTGTTCGAAGCGCGAAAGGAATCGGTAAGGCTGTTTATTAAGCCGATTGAAAGAGCTTCTCCCTAGATTGGCAGCATCCGATCAACCACCACAGAAGTTGACGGAAGTGCTGTAACACGTGGAGTAGGAGCTCTCGAATGTCTAATCTCATCGCACGTTTCGTGAAGGACGAGTCCGGCGCGACCGCTATCGAATACGGTCTGATCGCCGCTCTCATCGCGCTTGCCATCATGGTCGGTGCTGGTTCGCTCGGCAACGCCCTGGGCGTCAAGTTCAATGACATCGCCACTGCCGTCTCGACCGGCAACGCTCCGTAATACTTACGGATCAACGATTGTTTGGGAACAAGGGCCGCTCTTTGCGGCCCTTGTTTCATTTGTGCGATGCGCAGGATCTGAATCCGCAATTCGCAGGCGAAACCAGTAAATTTGAGATCGCTGCCTCATCAATCGTTAATCGAACCTGTCTAGGCTGAAGTCCGATACAATTTGACCAAGGCGCCGCGCCGATGCTTGAAGCCCTGATCTTTGTCGTCTTTCCCTTCTGCATGCTCTTTGCCGCGATCTCCGACATGCTGTCGATGACGATCGCCAACCGCGTACCGGTGTTGCTGCTGGCGGTGTTTGCCCTGGTTGCGCCGCTGACGGGCATGGACTGGGCAACCTATGGCTGGCATTTCGCTGCCGGCGCCCTGGTGCTGGCCGTGACGTTCGGTCTGTTTGCGCTTGGCGGCATGGGGGGCGGCGACGCCAAGCTGCTCGCCGGCACCGCCGTCTGGATGGGGTTCAACCCTCACCTCGTCGAGTATCTGGTGATCTCGACGTTCATCGGTGGCCTGCTGACGCTCGCCATCCTTGTCTATCGGAAATCGCCGCTGGCGACTTACACCAGCCACAATCCGTTCCTGCGCCATTTCGCCGACGACACGACCGGCGTTCCCTACGGCATTGCACTCGGCATTGGCGGGCTGCTGACCTATCCGGATTCACCTTTGATGGTATGGGCACTAGCAAGGCTGGCGGCCTGATACAGCGAGCCTCTTTGCCGCTCCGGGATCGGTGAAAAGAGGCGGCTTGGCCGCCTTTTTGTTTGTCGCAGCGTTGGATGCGTCTAATTTATGTAAACCTTAAATTAATCACGATCGTAAGCATTACATTAACCTTGTTTTGACGATTGCCGCTGCAAAGTCCGGCCTTGGCTAGGTGTATTGCCTAAAGGCGAGGGTTCGGACAGATGCCAGCATCCCGACTGATCATTCTGGGCGTGGCGGTGGCTGCGGCGGGTGGTGCAGGTTACGTTGCGAAGAACATGGTGGCGGTCTCGCCGCCCCAGCAGGTCGTTGTCGACGCGCCTCAGGCGCCTGCAATCGCCTTGCAGGATGTGCTCGTGCTTTCCGGCGACGTCGCCATGGGCAGTCCGCTTGAGAACAACATCAGCTGGGAGTCCTGGCCGGCCGAAGGGATCAACGCGAATTTCATCACCCGTGCCGTCGAACCCGACGCGCTGGATAAGCTGAAAGGCTCGGTCGCCCGCGTCGCGATGTACACCGGTGAGCCGCTGCGGCGCTCCAAGCTGATCGGCGAGGGGCAGAGCTTCATGTCGTCGATCCTGCCCACCGGCAAGCGGGCCGTCGCCACCGCGATCTCGGCCGATACGTCGGCAGGCGGCTTTATCCTGCCCAACGATTTTGTCGACGTCATCATGACCCGCAGATCCGACACCGGCAACGCCGGCAGCGGATTCACCACAGAAACCATCCTCAAGAACATCCGCGTCCTGGCGATCGACCAGACCATCCAGGAGGACGAGGAAGGCAAGAAGACCAGGGTCGGACAGACGGCGACGCTGGAGCTTACGCCGCAGCAGGCCGAGATCATCACTGTCGCCCAGCAGATGGCCGACCGCCTGACGCTGGCGCTGCGCTCGATCATCGACAACAAGGAAAAAGGCACCGATGAAGCCGACTACCTCGTTTCCGGCAATGGGCGGCGCGGAACGGTGCGGTTGATCAAATCGGGCGAAGTTTCCGAAGTAGGGGCAAGGAAATGAGGTTAATCGCTAAACTGCCGGTCACCATGGCTGCGGCAATCGGCCTGCTTTTCCTCGGCGCCCATGCAAGCGGCCTCCTCGAGGCCAAGGCCGCCGGCAAGAGCGCCGGTGTCACGGCTTCAACGGCCACGCAACGCGTCAAGCTCGGCCTCAACAAATCGGTGGTCATCGACCTGCCAAGCGACGCCTACGACATCCTTGTCGCCAACCCCGCGGTCGCCGATGCGGTGACGCGCACGGCAAGGCGCATCTATCTGTTTGGCAAGGCAGTGGGCGAAACCAACATCTTCGTCTTCGGTCCCAATGGCGAGCAGATCGTCAGCCTCGATCTGGCCGTCGAACGCGACGTCGCCGGGTTGGACGACTATCTCAAGCGCTTTCTGCCGACGGCCGACATCAAGGTCGAGTTGCTGAACGACAACGTCGTCCTGACCGGCACCGTGGATACGCCGCTAGATGCCAAACGCGCCGTCGATCTGGCAACCATCTTCGTGTCCGGCGGTGAGGCGACGACCGGCCAGTATTCGCAGACCGCGGCCGGTGGCAATGCCAATGGCGGCGTCGACATCAACAATCCGGATGCCGAGCGCCGGGTCTCGAAGATCGTCAACCTGCTGCAGATCATCGGCGACGACCAGGTGACGCTGAAGGTGACCGTGGCCGAAGTCAGCCGCTCGGTGATGAAGCAGCTCGGCGTCAATATGGTCGGCAACGGCACCATCGACGGCATTTCCTACGGTGCGCTGAGTTCGCCCAACTACGGGCTGGGCAAACCGCTTTCGCAGAATTCGGCGCTGAATCTGCTGGGTGACGGGAAAGGCAATGGCCTTCAAGCCTACATCAACGCCATGGAGCAAAGCGGCGTCATGAAGACGCTTGCCGAACCGACCCTCACGGCGGTTTCGGGCGAGAAGGCAACGTTCAGGGCCGGCGGCGAATTCAATCTTATCACCGCACGTACGAACAACGTTTCGACCGACAACCAGACCGGCCAGGTAACCTACACCAACGAAAAACTCGAATACGGCATCGGCCTCGAGTTCCAGCCCGTTGTGCTGTCGGCGGGCCGGATCAGCCTCAAGGTCAGGACATCCGTGTCTGAGCCGACCATGGAAGGTGCTACCACCCTGGAAGGCGCCGCCAACTTGCCCGGCACAACGCTCCTGTCAATCCGCAAGCGGCTTGCCGACACCACCGTCGAATTGCCGTCAGGCGGCTCGATGATGATCGCCGGCCTGGTTCGAGACGACGTTCGCCAGGCCGTATCGGGATTGCCGGGCCTGGCCAAGATCCCGGTGCTCGGCACGCTGTTCCGCAGCCGCGATTTCGTCCGCAACGAAAGCGAGCTGGTGATCATCATCACCCCCTATCTGGCGCGGCCGGTGGCGCGCAACGACCTGGCCAAGCCTGACGACAATTTCAACGCCGCCGGCGATGGCCCGGCCATGTTCCTTGGCCGCGTCAACCGCGTCTACGGCACCATGCAGACCGACAAGCCCAACGGCCGCTACCACGGCGTTGTCGGCTTCATCTACAAGTAAGCGGAGAGCGGACATGTCTCAGTCAGCATCGAAGGCAATGGCGGTCGCCGTAACAGCGCGGTCCGGTGGTGCCCGGATCCGCCGATCGGCAATACCGATCCTGGCGATCGCGATCGCGGCCTCGCTCGCCGGTTGCGCCAAGCGCGACAGCATCACGGTTGGGGCAATCCCTGATGACTATCGCACCACGCATCCGATCGTGATTGCCGAGAAGAACCAGAAGATCGACCTTCCGGTCGGCGCCGGTGATCGCGGCATGACCGGCTCGCAGCGCGACACGCTTCTGGGCTTCCTCGACGGCTACGACAAGAGCGCCGCCCCGGCGCTGACGATCGCAACCCCGATCGGCTCGGCCAACGAGGTGGCAGCGACTGCCGCGGCGCGCGATTTCGCCAGGCTGGCGATTGCCAGCGGCATCAAGCGAAACCGGATCGTCGTGACCTCCTATCAGTCGATTTCCCCGGAAGCCTCGGCGCCTATCCGCGTCTCCTATATTTCAGTGAGGGCCCAGACCGACAAATGCGGGCGCTGGCCCGCAGATATTCTGGAGTCCTCGGAAAACAAGCACTACGCCGATTACGGCTGCTCGTCTCAGAACAATCTCGCCGCACAGCTCGCCAATCCGGCCGATCTGCTCGGGCCAAGAAAGTCGACCGATATCGACGCCGAAAACCGCGGCGCGGTGATCGACGTCTATCGCGGCAGAGGCATTTCGGACGAGTTCCTCGGCAATTCGGAAGTGACGTACTAGGAGCGCCAGCCCCTCGTAGAGACTGAAAAGAGAAGTCACGGAAAGAGCATGACGATGACCAATCTTGCCTACGACACGCCCGTAGACGGCGGCGATAGCTCGCAATCGGATATTGCCGCCATGCAGGCGCTGCGGCCGGTCCCGCGTATTTCGATACAGGCATTTTGCGAGACCGAAGGTGTCGCGCATCCGGTCGAGCGGGCCGGTGAGGATCGCCGTATGGCGAAGGCGCATCTGAAAGTGCATATGGGCGGCATCGCCACGGCGATCGAATTCTACCAGTCGGCGCCGACGCCGAACCTGATCCTGCTGGAATCGCGCAGCGAACCCAAGCAATTGCTGGAGCAGCTTGCCCAGCTTTCCGAGTATTGCGATCCCTCCTCGAAAGTCGTGGTGATCGGCCACTATAACGATGTCGGGCTTTACCGCGAACTCATCCGCTTCGGTATTTCCGAATATGTCATCGCGCCGGTGTCGATGGCCGATGTCGTCTCCGTGGTGTCGTCGATCTTCGTCGATCCGGAAGCCGAGCCGATCGGCCGTTCGCTCGCCTTCATCGGCGCCAAGGGCGGCGTCGGCTCCTCGACCATTGCCCACAATGTGGCGTGGGCGATGTCATCGCTGTTCAAGTCGGAAGTGGTCGTCGCCGATCTCGACCTGGCTTTCGGGACGGCCAACATAAATTTCGATCAGGACCCGGCGCAAGGCATCGCCGAGGCCGTGTTTTCGCCCGAACGCGTCGACGAGGTCTATCTCGACCGGCTGCTTGCCCAGTGTGCCGAGCATCTGTCGTTGCTTGCCGCGCCCTCCACTCTCGAACGGGTCTATGACTTTGATCCCGAAGCCTTCACGCAACTCATCGACACCGCGCAGCGCAGCGTGCCGCTGCTGGTGCTCGACGTCCCCCATGTCTGGACCGGCTGGACCAAGAACACGTTGATCAAGGCCGACGAGATCGTCATTACGGCCACACCGGAACTGGCCAATCTGCGCAACACCAAGAACCTGGTCGATATGCTGAGCAGGCTTCGCCCGAACGATCCGCCGCCGAAGCTCATCATCAACCAGGCCGGCGTGCCGAAACGACCCGAGATCTCCGCTTCCGACTTCGCCGAGCCGCTCGGCATCACGCCGATGTCGGTTATCGCCTTCGACCCGTTGCTGTTTGGAAACGCCGCCAACAACGGCCGCATGCTGGGCGAGATGGATGCCAAGAGCGCGGTCGTCGGGATGATCAATGAAATCGCGCATGTGCTGACCGGTCGCAGCGAAATCAAGGCCAAGAAGAAGGCAGGCCTTGGCGGCCTGCTCGGCAAGCTCTCGCGTAACAAGAAATGACGCTTCTCAAGCGGAATTGGTAGTCGATCATGTTTGGTAAAAGAGGCTCCGACGACGGCAGCCGGTCCACCCCGGAATTCCGTCAGCCAGCACCGCCGCCCGCGGCGCCGGCGGCTGCAAAGCCTGCGGACACGGCCGTTCTTGCTCGGCCAGCCGCAGCGCCGCCGTCTGCTGCGCCGGCAATGCCGCCCGCTCGCCGCGCTGTTGAGGCGCCGCCAATGGCGCCGGAGCCGGCAAGAAAGGTCCAGCGCGAACGCAGCGAGACCTACTACGACACCAAGAGCCAGGTCTTCTCCGCGCTCATCGACACCATCGACCTGTCGCAGCTCGCCAAGCTCGATCCCGAGAGCGCGCGCGAAGAAATCCGCGATATCGTCAACGACATCATCGCCATCAAAAATTTCGCAATGTCGATTGCCGAGCAGGAAGAGCTGCTCGAAGACATCTGCAACGATGTGCTTGGCTACGGCCCGCTGGAGCCGTTGCTCGCCCGCGACGATATCGCCGACATCATGGTCAACGGCTCCAAGAACGTCTACATCGAAGTCAACGGCAAGGTCGAACAGACCGGCATCCGCTTCCGCGACAATCAGCAGCTGCTCAATATCTGCCAGCGCATCGTCAGCCAGGTTGGCCGCCGCGTCGACGAATCGAGCCCGATCTGCGACGCCCGCCTGCCCGACGGCTCCCGCGTCAACGTCATCGCCCCGCCGCTGTCCATCGACGGCACCGCGCTCACCATCCGCAAGTTCAAGAAGGACAAGCTGACGCTCGATCAGCTGGTCAAGTTCGGCGCCATCTCGCCGCACGGCGCCGAGATCCTCAAGATCATCGGCCGCGTCCGCTGCAACATCGTCATCTCCGGCGGTACCGGCTCCGGCAAGACGACGCTGCTCAACTGCCTGACCAACTATATCGACCGCGAGGAACGCGTCATCACATGCGAGGACTCGGCCGAGCTGCAACTGCAGCAGCCGCATGTGGTGCGTCTCGAAACCCGCCCGCCTAATCTCGAGGGCGAAGGCGAGGTGACCATGCGCGACCTGGTCAAGAACTGCCTGCGCATGCGGCCTGAACGCATCATCGTCGGCGAAGTGCGCGGACCGGAGGTTTTCGACCTGCTGCAGGCGATGAACACCGGCCATGACGGTTCGATGGGAACGATCCACTCCAACAGCCCGCGCGAATGCCTGAACCGTATCGAATCGATGATCGCCATGGGCGGCTATTCACTGCCGCAGAAGACCGTACGCGAAATCGTCGTCGGCTCCATCGATGTCATCATCCAGGCAGCACGCCTTCGTGACGGGTCGCGCCGCATCACCCACATCACCGAGGTGATCGGCATGGAAGGCGACGTTATCATCACGCAGGATATCGTGCTCTACAACATCAAGGGCGAGGACTCGAACGGAAGGCTGCTTGGCGAGCATGTGTCGACCGGCATCGGCCGTCCGCATTTCTGGGATCGCGCCCGCTACTATGGCGAGGAACAGCGCCTCGCCAATGCGCTGGAATCGATGGAGAAACGCGCTGACTGACGCATCTGGAGGCGTGGGGACCGAGGTTGATGTTCGGAATTGACACCACCGTACTGGCGTTCATCGTGCTCGCCGGCTTCAGCGCCGGCGCGGTCGCCTATGCATTCTTGTTCACCCAGATGAGCAACGAGAAGCAGGCCGGCAAGCGGCTCGAGACGATCAAGGCCGCCGAGACCGATCGTTCGGTCGTCAAGGCTTCACGCGACCGTGTCGCGGAGGCGGTCAAGCGGCGCAAATCCGTTCAGGATTCGCTGAAACAGCTCGATGAAAAGCAGAAGACCAACGAACGCGTTGTCAAGAAGCCACCGCTGAAGGCACAGATTCGACAGGCCGGCATGCAGGTCTCGATGGAGCGTTTCTATCTCTACTCCGTCTTTTGCGGCATCGCGCTGACGGCGCTTGCCTATTTCGCCGGGGCGCCGATGCTGGTTCTGCCAGGCGCGCTGCTGGCCGGCGCGCTCGGCCTGCCGCGCTGGTTCGTCTCGTTTCGCCGCGCGCGCCGGGTCAAGGCGTTCCTCAACGAATTTCCCAACGCCCTCGACATCATCGTGCGTGCCGTCAAATCCGGGCTGCCGCTCAACGACGCCATTCGCCTGATCGCCAATGAATCGCCGGAGCCGGTCAAGACCGAGTTCCGCCGCATAGTCGATTCACAGCAGGTTGGCATGTCCATTCCCGATGCCACCTTGCGCATGGCCGAAACCATGCCGTGCAGCGAGGCAAGCTTCTTCGGCATCGTCATCCAGATCCAGTCGCAGGCCGGCGGCAATCTCTCCGAGGCGCTGGGCAACCTTTCGCGCGTGCTTCGCGATCGCAAGAAGATGAAGGCCAAGGTCCAGGCGCTGTCCATGGAAGCAAAGGCGTCGGCCGTCATCATCGGCGCGCTGCCGTTTGTCGTGGCCCTTCTCGTCTACCTGTCGAGCCCGAATTACATCATGCCGTTGTTCACCACCAGCACCGGCAATCTGATCCTGGGCTGTTCCGGTGTCTGGATGTCGATAGGCATTCTGGTGATGCGCAAGATGATGAACTTCGAGGTTTAGGCCCGACTTCGGAAAGCTCGAACGAAAAGACTGAAAACGAATGACCGACCAAGTCGTCAAATCGCTGACCGATCCTGCCTTCCTGATCGCATTGCTGGTCGGCATCGCGGTGTTCGCGACCGTCTTCACGCTGCTGCCGGCCCTAGGCGGCAACCAGCTCAAGGCACGCATGAAATCGGTGGCGCTGGAGCGTGACGAACTGCGCGCCAAGCAGCGCGCGCGGCTGGCCAACGAAGCCGATCGCCGCCGCAAGGGCCTGCGCGAGGAACAGTCGATCGGCATGCGCAATATCGTCGACAGGCTGGACCTGCGGCGTGCGCTGGCCGATGAAGGCACGCTGCAGAAGCTCAAAGTGGCGGGCTTTCGTGGCCAGAACCCGCTGACGCGCTTCCTGTTTTTCCGCCTGGTCCTGCCCTTTGTCGGCTTCGCGCTGGCGGCGATCTATCTGTTCGTGCTCGGCGGGCTGCCGGACCGGCCGGCTTTCGTGAAAGTGTTCGTCTGCATCCTTGTCGCCTATGCCGGCTTCTACGCGCCGATCCTTTACGTCAACAACCGTGCCGCCAAGCGCAAGCAGTCGATCCAGCGGGCGTGGCCGGATGCGCTCGACCTGATGCTGATCTGCGTTGAGTCGGGCATGTCGGTAGAGGCTGCAATGCGCAGGGTCGCCGATGAGATCGGCTCGCAGTCGGTGGCGTTGGCGGAGGAGTTCGTGCTGACCAATGCCGAACTCTCTTATCTGCAGGAACGCAAGCAGGCTTATGAAAACCTCGCGGCTCGTACCGGCCTGGAATCGGTGAAGTCGGTGTCCCAGGCGCTGGTCCAGGCCGAGCGCTACGGCACTCCCGTGGCGCACGCATTGCGTGTGCTGGCCTCGGAAAGTCGTGACATGCGCATGAATGCCGCCGAGAAGAAGGCCGCCGCCCTGCCGCCGAAGCTCACCGTGCCGATGATCCTGTTCTTCCTGCCGGTCTTGTTCGCCATCATTCTTGGACCAGCCGGCATGCAAGTCAGCCAGCGCGGCATCTTTGGCGACCAGCACAATTCCTCAAGCCAGTAGGCCTCGTTGCAGCCATACAAAAGAGCCGCGTTGCTAATGCAATGCGGCTCTCGGTTTTTCAGCTTTGATGTGGATGGATTTTGCGCTGCGCGGAGGTGTATTCGGCGCTCAGTTGGTCGCCGGCTTACCCTTGTCCTGATCCTTGAGCTGGCTCCACGCGTTCTGCTGGGCAAGCATCTGGCGAAGGTAGGCCACATTGGCTTGCGCCTGTTCGGGCGAAAGCTCTTGCGAGGCGATCTTCTCGGCCTCGTCGAAACGGCCCTGAAGTCCCACCACCAGCGCCAGGTTCTGGCGCACCCGGCTGTCGGCGTTCGGTTGCTGGGCGGCCGAGCGCATATAGGTCTCGGCTGTGCGCAGATCGCCTTCCAGCACATAGGACATGCCGAGATTGGAAAGAATCGAGGGTTCGTTCGGCTTTAGGTCCAGCGCCTTGCGATAGTTCTGGCGCGCTTCATCTTTCTGGCCGATCTGGTCGAGAATGGCGGCCTCCGCCGACATCAGCCGCCAGTCCGGATATTCCGGCGTCTGCGCCCGGCGCACCGCGTCGAGCGCGGACTCGAACTGGCCGTTGGCGGCGAGCGCCTTGCCATAGGCGGCGAGCACGTCGCGATCCTTGGGGTAGGCGATCGCCAGCTTGCGCATCACGGCAAGCGACTGGTCGGCATCGCCGTCCATCTGCAACGCCGCCGCAAAATTTGTCGCCAGCCGCTTGTCGTTGGGATTCTTTGCATAGGATTCGCCCAGCCGCGTGGTCGCGCTGTGCAACTCGCTGGCCGACATGGTTTCCAGCGGTTTGCCGCTGGTGCGCCCGATCGAGCCGGTCGTGAGCTTGCTGGTTCCGCACCCGGCAACACCGGCCGCGAGCGCCATCAGCAACGCCGTGGTGACCAACCGTTTGCCCGTGACGTTCATCCTGCGGTTGGTCGGCATCGGCACGGGGCTCTCCATTCCTGCGCGCGGCCATTGCGTGGCCATCTTCATTCCCCCAGAAATATTCTGTTAACCCTAACGGATAGTTAAAAAGCGGCCCGTTGAGATCGGTACACGGCCCGCCGGAAGCCATTGGCTTGGCATTTTCCCATAGCTGGCCTCTGTGCATAGATGTTGAAATCATTCGACGTCCCTGTCAGGTGACTGGGGACGACTTGCAAGCCTGCGCCGGAGACCATCGAATGCCCGTCGAACTCGTCGAGACACTAAACACTGCCTTGCCGGTCCATCTGGTCGCGAGGGATGGACTGCAAGCCTTGGGGCTTTCGCTCTCCACGATCGCCTGGGCGGCCGCCAACGGCTTTTCCGGCGAAGCCGGCAGGACACTTGCAGTGCCCGGCGAAGACGGCGCGCTCGCCGGCGCCCTGTTCGGTATCGGCGAAGGCGAGGGCGCGCTGGCCATCGGTGCGCTGGCGAGAGCCCTGCCGGAAGGCGACTGGCACCTTGCCTCGGCGCATGCCGAGCCGGAGCTCGCGGCCATAGCCTTGCTTCTCGGCGGCTATGTCTTCACCCGTTACGGCAAGAAATCAGGCAAGGCGCTACGCTTTGCGCTGCCGCCTGGCGTGGATCCAGGACGTGTCCGCCGCATCGCCGACGGCGTCTTCCTGGCACGCGATCTAGTCAACACGCCGACCAGCGACATGGGGCCGGACGAGTTGGAGAAGGCCGTGCGGACGCTGGCGGCCACTCACAAGGCCGAAGTGTCGGTGATCAGGGGCGATGATCTCCTGAAGCAGAATTTTCCAATGATCCACGCGGTCGGCCGCGCCTCAGTCGGCGCGCCGCGCCTGATCGACATGATTTGGGGACCGGAAGGCGCACCGAAGGTGACGCTGGTCGGCAAGGGCGTCTGTTTCGATACTGGTGGCCTCGACATCAAGCCGTCGTCGGGCATGCTGTTGATGAAGAAGGACATGGGCGGCGCCGCCAATGTGTTGGGCCTTGCCTCGATGATCATGGCCGCCGGACTGAAGGTCCGGCTGCGCGTCCTGATCCCGGCGGTCGAGAATTCGATTGCCGGCAATGCTTTCCGGCCCGGCGATGTGCTGACCAGCCGCAAGGGCATCACCGTCGAGATCGGCAACACCGACGCCGAAGGGCGGCTGGTGTTGGCGGATGCACTGGCGCTGGCCGACGACGAGGAGCCTGAACTGTTGATCGACATGGCAACGCTGACCGGGGCCGCGCGTGTCGCGCTCGGGCCAGACCTGCCGCCTTTCTACACCGGCGATGAAGCGCTGGCGTCCGAACTGGCGGCGGCCTCGGTGGCCGTAGAGGATCCGTTGTGGCGCATGCCGCTGTGGCGGCCCTACGACACCAGGCTGGCGTCGAAGATCGCCGACATCAACAATGTCACCACGGACGGTTTTGCCGGCTCGGTCACCGCGGCGCTGTTCCTCAAACGCTTTGTCGAACGAACAGCGGGTTGGGCGCATTTCGACATCTTCGCCTGGAACCCGTCCGACCGCCCCTACGGCCCTGCCGGCGGCGAGGCGCAAGGCATCCGTGCGCTGGAGCGGATCATTTCGAGGCGTTATGCCTGAGGTCGTAAGGCCTGGCGTACGGCTTCCAAACTGAAACGGAACCGAAACAATTTGCCGTCATGCTCGGGCGATGTCGATTTCGATGCGTCCGAGCCAGGCGATGCGACTGTGGCAGCAGGTGATGCTGTCACAGGTGCGCGATGATGCGCCCGATCTCACCATGCGCCAGACGGCGATCCTGTTCACGATCTATCTCGACCCGCCGCCGCATACGGTGCGCGGCCTGGCAGCCCGCCTCAATGTCACCAAGCCGGTCATCACCCGCGCGCTCGATACGATGGGCGCGCTGAAGCTGGTGTCGCGCCATCGCGATGAGCTCGACAAGCGCAACGTGCTGATCCGGCGCACGGTCGAAGGCGCGCTCTTTGTCGAGCGCTTCGGCGATGGTATTGTTGCCCGGGCCCACGAACTGCCCATCTGACCATTACCCAATAGCTGGATTGCTGATTTGACCGCCAGGGATGCCCGCCTTCACGCCTTCCGTTCCGACCTCGCCGACGCCAGGCTGAAAGGCGAGGTTTCGGCTGATCGCTTTGTCACCGGCCGTCCGGCGCGCATCACTGCCTCCGTGGCCGATATCCGCAAGGCGCCGCGCGGCGACGCTGGCGTCAACACGCAGGTTCTGTTCGGCGACGATGTGCTTGTCTTCGAGGAAGCCGAGGGCTGGGCATGGGTCCAGGCCGAACGCGACGGCTATGTCGGCTACGTCGGCGGCACTATGCTGGGCGCACGCGAGCATGCGCCAACCCATATTGTCGCGGCTCCGCGCACCTTCCTCTATCCCGGCCCGGATCTGCGCTTCCCGATCAGCGGCCAGTTGTCGATGGGCTCGACAGTGACGGTGACGGGTGCTGCCGAGACGCGCGGCACGCACTATGCGCTGCTGTCCTCCGGCGAAGCGCTGATCGCCGGCCATCTGCAGCCGCTCGGTGACGTGGCTGCCGACTACGTCGCGGTGGCTGAGATGTTTCTCGGCACGCCCTATCTCTGGGGCGGCACCTCTGGCTTCGGCATCGACTGTTCGGGCCTGGTGCAGCTGGCCATGCGCATGGCTGGCCAAAATGTGCTGCGCGATTCCGACATGCAGGCGGCAGGCCTCGGCGAGCCGCTCGATCCGGGCCCGGATTTCGCCGGGCTGAAGCGCGGCGACCTGGTGTTCTGGAAGGGCCACGTCGCGATCATGACCGACGCCGAAACGATGATCCACGCCAATGGCCACACCATGCTGGTGTCGCGCGAGGGGCTGAAGGACGCGGTTGATCGCATCGGGTATCTTTATGGCGGGCCAACGGGGTTCAGAAGGCCGTAACGCCAGCTTCCCCTTCTCCCCCTGTGGGAGAAGGTGTCGCCGAAGGCGGCGGATGAGGGGTGTTCCAGGGAACGCCAACGTCTCATTCCGCTGGAGCACCCCTCATCCGTCTCGGCGCTGCGCGCCGATCCACCTTCTCCCACAGGGGGAGAAGGGAAGAGTCTCTCCGATCACCTTTTGTTCCGATTTTCCTTGGCGATTGCGCGCGCTCGCGCTACCCCTTTCGCGTGACCGAGCAGCCGCGCCTTGCCGAACACAATGCCAGCGTCGCCCTGCCCGAACCATTCGTAAGATGGTTCGGCGAGAAAGGCTGGTCGCCGCGCGCCCATCAGATCGAGCTTTTAGCGAGAGCTCAGACCGGGCAATCGGTGCTGCTGATCGCGCCGACCGGCGCCGGCAAGACGCTGGCCGGCTTCATGCCGTCGCTGACCGAATTGGCCAACCGTCCGAGGCGAAAGCCAGGCCAGGCGCATCGCGGCATTCATACTCTTTACATCTCGCCGCTGAAGGCGCTGGCCGTCGACATTGAGCGTAATCTCGGCAAGCCGGTGGAAGAGATAGGCCTGCCCGTCACCATCGAGACGCGCACCGGCGACACGCCCTCGCATAAACGCCAGCGGCAGAAGCTGGCGCCGCCCGACATCCTGCTGACGACGCCCGAGCAACTGGCGCTGCTGATTGCTGCGCCCGATGCCAGGCGCTTCTTCGAGGATCTGCGCTATGTCGTGCTCGACGAGCTGCACTCGCTGGTAATTTCGAAACGCGGCCACCTTCTGGCGCTCGGCCTGGCGCGGCTGCGCACTTACGTGCCCGAACTGCAGACGATCGGCCTGTCGGCAACCGTGGCTGAGCCCGATGAATTACGGCGCTGGCTGGTCGGGCAGAATCCACCGGGCGAAATGGCTGGGCTGATCACCGTCTCCGGTGGAGCCAAACCCGACATCTCCATCCTCGACTCGCGCGAGCGCGTGCCGTGGTCGGGCCATTCGGCGCGCTATGCCACTCCCGAGATCTACGAGGCGATCCAGAAGCACCGCATGACGCTGCTGTTCGTCAACACACGCAGCCAGGCCGAAATGCTGTTCCAGGAACTGTGGCGGGCGAACGAGGACTCGCTGCCGATCGCGCTGCATCATGGCTCGCTCGATGTCGGCCAGCGTCGTCGCGTCGAGAAGGCGATGGCCGACAACGCGCTGCGTGCCATCGTCGCCACCTCGACGCTCGACCTTGGCATCGACTGGGGCGACGTTGACCTGGTCGTCCATGTCGGCGCGCCCAAGGGCGCCAGCCGGCTGGCGCAACGCATCGGCCGCGCCAACCACCGCATGGACGAGCCGTCAAAGGCGATCCTGATCCCGGCCAACCGCTTCGAAGTGCTGGAATGCCGGGCGGCGCTGGACGCCAATTATCTCGGCGCGCAGGACACGCCGCCGCTGATCAATGGCGCGCTCGACGTGCTGTCGCAGCATGTGCTGGGCGTCGCCTGCGGCGCGCCTTTCGACGCTGACCAACTGTTCGAGGAGGTGCGCAGCGCCGCGCCTTATGCCGCACTGGCGCGCGAGACCTTCGACCGTGTCGTCGACTTCGTCGCCACCGGCGGCTACGCGCTGAAGAACTATGAGCGCTACGCCCGCATTCGCCAGACCAAGGATGGGCTGTGGCGCGTCTCCAACCCCCGCATCGCTCAACAATACCGGCTGAATGTCGGCACCATCGTCGAAATGCCCGAGCTCAACGTGCGCTATGTCCGCCAGGGACGCGGAATGGCCGGACGCGGCGGGCCGGTGCTCGGCAAGATCGAGGAGTATTTCGCCGAGACGCTGCGGCCCGGCGACAACTTCCTGTTTGCCGGCAAGGTGCTGCGCTTCGAGGGCATTCGCGAGAACGAGTGCGTGGTCTCCAACGGCGCCGGCGCCAACATCATCGTGCCGTCCTATGCCGGCGGCAAGTTTCCGCTGTCGACCTATCTCGCCGACCAGGTGCGCGGCATGCTGGCCGATCCCCACAAATGGCAGGCATTGCCCGAGCAGGTCGCCGATTGGCTCAGGCTGCAGAAGGAAAAATCGGTGCTGCCGAAGCGCGGCGACCTGCTGGTCGAGACCTTTCCACGCGGCAATCGCCACTACATGGTCGCCTATCCGTTCGAGGGCAGGCTGGCGCACCAGACGCTCGGCATGCTGCTGACACGACGGCTGGAGCGGGCCAATGCGAGGCCGCTGGGCTTTGTCGCCACCGACTATTCGCTGGCGGTGTGGGCGCTCGACGATATGGCGGCCCTGTTCAAAGCCAAGAAGCCGTCGCTGGCCGCTTTGTTCGACGAGGACATGCTGGGCGACGATCTCGAAGCCTGGCTCAACGACAGCTGGATGCTGAAGCGCACCTTCCGTACCTGCGCCGTCATTGCCGGACTGATCGAGAAGCGCTTTCCCGGACAGGAGAAGAGCGGCCGCCAGGTGACCGTGTCGGCTGACCTGATCTACGACGTGTTGCGCAGCCACGAACCCGACCATATCCTGCTGCAGGCAACGCGCACCGATGCATCGGCCGGCTTGCTCGATGTCAGCAGACTTGCCGAGATGCTCTCGCGTGTGCGCGGTCGAATCATGCATAAGCATCTCGACCAGATTTCGCCGCTGGCTCTGCCGGTGATGCTGGAGATCGGCAGGGAATCGGTCAATGGCGGCGCCAACGAGTCCCTGCTCATGGAAGCCGCCGATCTGGTCGAAGAGGCCATGGGCCGAGGTGAGGGATGAATTTTTCGCTGGCGCGCGCAACACTGATCGCCGAGGCCGACATGGTCGGCATCGCCGGCGAGCGCGCGGTCTGCGATCCCCGCGGCGTGCTCTATTTCCCCGATCTGCGGCTGCTCGCGGTCTCCGACCTGCATCTCGAAAAAGGCTCGTCCTTTGCCCGGCGTGGCGCGCTGATCCCTCCCTATGACACCGGCGCGACCTTGCTCCGGCTGCAGGCGGTGATTTCGGACTACCAGCCTTCGATCGTCATCAGCCTGGGCGATTCCTTCCACGATGGCGGCGGCGCCGAGCGTATGCATCAATCCTTCCGCGAGCGGCTGGAAGCGCTGATGGCCGGCCGTGACTGGTTCTGGGTCGCCGGCAACCATGACCCTGAGGCGCCGGCCGACTTGCCGGGCGAAACGGTGCGCGAACTTGCCATCGGCTCGCTGCTGTTCCGGCACGAACCTTCGAAAGTGAGAACCGAGGGCGAAGTCGCAGGCCATCTCCACCCTTGCGCCCGCATCGTCCAGCGCGGCCGCTCGGTGCGGCGGCGTTGCTTTGCCGGCGATGGCGGCCGCATGATCATGCCGGCCTTCGGCGCCTATACCGGTTCGCTCAACGTGCTCGACCGCGCCTATGCCGGCCTGTTCCGTCGCGAGACGCTGATGGCCTACATGCTGGGCGCCGAGCGCATTTTCGCCATTTCCCACGCCATGCTGCGGCCGGGCTGAGATTAAGGCAGGAGCACCGTAGCGCCGGTGGTCTGCCGCGCTTCGAGCCGGCGGTGCGCCTCGGCCACCTCTGCGAGCGGCATGCGGGTGTGCACCGGGATTTTCACCGCACCGCTGAGCACGACGCTGAACAGCTCTTCGCTCATGGCGACAACGTCCTCGCGTTTGGCGAGATGATGGAACAGCAACTGCCAGGTGGCGAACAGCGAGCCTTTCTGCATCAGCAGCATGATGTCGAATGGCGGGATCGATCCCGACGCCGTACCGAAGCTGACGAAGGTGCCGAAGGGCCGCAGGCAATCGAGCGAGGCCGGGAAGGTGGCCTTGCCGACGCCGTCATAAACGACATGGCAGCCGTCGCCGTTGGTGATCTCCTTCACCCGCGCGGCAAAATCCTCTTTGCTGTAGTCGATGACATGGTCGCAGCCATTGGCCAGTGCGAGCTCGGCCTTCTCCGGCGAGCCGACCGTGCCGATGACGATGGCGCCAAGATGCTTTGCCCATTGCGTCAGGATGAGGCCGACGCCGCCTGCCGCGGCATGCACGAGGATGGTGTGGTCCGCCTCGACGCGAAAGGTGCGGCGCAGCAGATATTGCGCCGTGAGCCCTTTCAGCATCATCGCCGCACCCGCCTCGAAATCGATGGCGTCGGGCAGATACACGACGAAATGCGCCGGCACGATGCGCTCCTGCGCATAGGCGCCGAGCGTCTCGACGTAGGCGACACGGTCGCCCGGGGCGAAATCGCTCACCCCCTCGCCGACCGCGATGATTTCGCCGGCGCCTTCATTGCCCGGAGTGAACGGCAAAGCGGGCGGTGCATATTCGCCGGTACGGAAATAGACGTCGACGAAGTTGAGGCCGACCGCCCGGTTGCGGACGCGCACTTCGCCGGGGCCGGGCTGGCCGATGTCGACATCCTCATAGGCAAGCACGTCTGGCCCGCCATGGTGGTGAACACGGATCGCTTTCATGGTTTTCTTCCTCGCGCTGTTCTCTTGAGTGGGAGATAGCGCGCGGCGTGATATCGTTGTAGGCTGATATCGATGACATCAGAGTTCAAACAAAATGATATCTGAACAGATCGGCCTCGACCTTCTTCGCACCTATGTGGCGGTCTGCCGGCAAGGCAGCCTGAGCAGGGTCGCCGCACAGACCGGCAGGACCCAATCGTCACTGAGCATGCAGATGCGCCGGCTGGAAGGTCTGCTCCAACGGCATCTGTTCCAGCGCACCGGCCGCGGTGTTGTAGCGACCGCGGAGGGGGAGCTGTTTCTGGGCTATGCGACGCGCATCCTGGCGCTTGGCGATGAAGCGGTGGCGCGCCTGCAGCAGGCCGCCATCGGTGGCGGCGTGCGCATCGGCCTCGCCGAGGAGGTCACCACCGACGCGCTCTCTGGTGCACTCGGGCGGCTTCATCGCACCTATCCCGACATCAGCCTCGACGCGGTGGTTGAGCACAGCGTCGCGCTGGGGCGGCTCTGGAGCGAGGATGCGCTGGATGTCATGATCGCCCCGACATCGGTCGTAACAGCTGATGCCTTGACGACGTGGAACGTCGAACTGCAGTGGGTCTGCGCCCAGGACTATGTGCTGGATCCGGAGCGGCCGCTCGATCTCGTCGCCTTTGGTGCAACCTGCCCTTGGCGCAGGCGCATGATTGAGGCGCTGGTTGCCGCCGGCCGGCAGCACAGGATCGCTTTGTCGTGCCAGAGCGTCACCGGCTTGCAGGCGGCAATCGAGAATGGGCTGGGCATCGGACTGCTTCCGCCCGAGTCCATTCGCACCGGCTCGATGCGGGTACTGAAGACATCGGCCGGCCTGCCGGAGCCGCTGATCGTTCAATACGGTCTCTACGCGCACGACCGCCGGACTGCGGTCGTCAATGCCGCGCTCGATATCTTGCTTAAGGATTTGCCCGTGGCGCCAGAAGTGCGAGCCGCCTGACCGCGCTACCGGCCGTAATAAAGAGTGACGGTGTGTTTGGCCTCCGCGAAGAACAGCCAGCGTTCGACCAGCATGCCGGCGAACTGGGCGATTGCCGCAAGCACCGACAGGATCGCCGTGAACGGCCAAGGCAGGGCGAATAGAACAGCAAGCAGCAGGACAGGCAGGGCAAAGGCCAGCACCTGCGCAATCAGGCGTAGCTTGGCGCCATGCTTGCGGGCGATGCGAAAGCCCATTTCCTTGAGGAGATAGTTCTCCTCGGTGTGCGGCCATTCCAGCGAGCGCACCGTCCCTCCTGCGAGCCCTGTCGCCGTGTTGGCGGTGGTCGCGATCTCCAGCGCGTCATTGTAGCGCCACGTCGCCAGCTTCCAGCCCCAGCCGAGCAGGGTTAGCAACAGGGCGATGACGGCAATGGTGGTTGAGCCAATGGCGAAAGCCTGCAGCAGCGCGTTGAGCAGCACGCTGCCGGTCATCGCCGAAAAGATGAGATAGCCGGGCAGCGTATAGTTGCTGTGCCACTGCGCGATCGGCTTCAGCGAGGCATAGATCATCCCTGTGGTGCAGACGGTGACGACCGCGCCGACGGCCGCGAGCAGCCCGGCAACAGTCACCCAGCCGCCGCTGCGGCCGAAGACCACCCAGCCAAGGCCGAACAGCCCGGCCGGAATGAAGGTCGCGACCGACGACACGCCCTCGCGCGACAGCCAGGAACTGCGCCATTGCGAGAAGGCGCGCCAGGCGCGTTCGGGGCGGCCGAGATGGGCAGTCGAGGACAATAGGCCGGCGGCGATCAGGCCGAGCGCCAGCCCCATGCCGATGAGACCGAGCCAGAAATCGGTGGGGATGGACCCCAGTCCGCCAAGCACGCCAAGCAGCGCCAGCAGGCCGTAGCCGGCGCCGGTGGCGGTGGTGAAGAAAACGACCGAGGCGGCAGGATGCATGGATGTCAGTTCGAAAGCATGCGGTCGACCCAGCCGAGGAAGCCGCCTTCGGCCTTGACCGGCTCGAGCCTTGGCGCCGCCACCGATGCGGCACGCTGGGCGCGTGGCGGCAGATATTTGTTGGTCGGCTTGTAGCCCAACTCCGGCATCAGGTCGACGCCGCCACGGCTGGCCACCAGTTGCGACACCGCCGAGGCGGGGTCGCCGAGATCGCCGAAATGCCGGGCGCTGGTCGGGCAGGCGGCAACACAGGCCGGCACACGGTCTTCCTCGGCCAGATTGTCGTTGTAGATGCGGTCGACGCACAGCGTGCATTTCTTCATCACGCCGACATCGGTGTCGAACTCGCGCGCGCCATAGGGGCAGGCCCAGCTGCACAGTTTGCAGCCAATGCATTTGCTTTCGTCGATCAGCACGATGCCGTCCGATGCCCGTTTGTAGGAGGCGCCGGTCGGGCAGACGGTGACGCAGGCCGGCGTCTCGCAATGCAGGCAGGAGCGCGGGAAGTTGACTGTGCGCCCGCCCGCTTCGGTCGTGTGCTCGTAGCTGTGCACGCGGTTGAACCAGACGCCGTCGACATCGCCGCCATAGGGGTCGATGTCGGTCAGCGGCGCCATGTGGCCGCCAGTGTTCCATTCCTTGCAGGCGGTGACGCAGGCCTGGCAGCCGACGCAGGTGTCGAGGTCGATGACCAGGCCAAGCTTCTTGTCGGTACGGGCGGGAAGGCAGGTCATTCCACGGCTTCCCTGTTGACGCGGAATTCAGCGCCAAAGCGAAGAATGTCGGGCGAAGGCTCGAAATGCGGCGGTTGGCTGAAACGCTCGAATTGCGGCTCGGTGAAGCCGGCTTCCTCGGCCGCGCATTTGACGATGCGCACGCGCAAATCGAACCACGCCGCCTGTCCGGTGACCGGATCCGAATTCGAATAGCGTTTGCCGTTCGCATCGGCGGATGTCTGGTCGCCGATAATGTGGTTGAGCAGGAAGCCGCGATTGCTCTCGGCCGCATCGTCCTTCAGCCCCCAGCTGCCGCGCCTTTTGCCGATGGCGTTCCAGGTCCACACCGTATCCGCATTGACCCCGTCGATCAGCTTGATCTGCCCCTTCACCCGGCCGTTGATGCTTTCGATCCACACCCAGTCGTCATCGACAAGGCCGAGGTCTGCCGCGGTCTTGTGGTGCACGAACAGGCGGTTCTGGCTGGTGATCTGCCGCAGCCACGCATTCTGCGAACCCCAGGAATGATACATGTGCATCGGCCGCTGCGTCAGCGCATGCAGCGGGTATTTTTCGAGATCGACGGTGGCCTCTTCGAACGGCGTAAACCAGAACGGCAGCGGGTCCATATAGGTCTCGATGCGGTGGCGTTCGCTGTCGGGCGGCTGGACGCGACCATGGCCGCGCGCGGCGAGGCGAAAGCGCTGCATCGGTTCCGAATAGAGCTGGAACACGATTGGCTCGGCCTTGGGGATGAACCCCATCTGCTCCGCGAAGTCGAGATAGGAGCGGTTGGCCATCTTGTAATAGCGCTGGTCGGCGGCAAAATCCTGGTGCCAGAAGCCGCCATTGTCGATGTAGCGCTGCAGCTGGTCCGGATTGACCTCGCCCTTGCCGACGGAAGTGCCGTCCTTGCCGCGCCAGCCGGCGAGTGGGCCGATGCCCGGCGTGCGCTCGTGATTGACGATGTAGTCGGCATAGTCGCGATATTTCGCGGACCCGTCATCTCTGGTGAAGCAGGGCAGGGCGAGCCGGGCGCCGAGCTCGATCAGCACCGATTGGAACGGCCTGACATCGCGGTCGGGCTCGACCACGGGATGGCGGATGGCGTCGCCCGGTCCATCGGCATGGCTGATCGGCCGGTCGAGCAGGCTGATGCAGTCGTGCCGTTCGAGATAGGTGGTGTCGGGCAGCACCAGGTCGGCGAACGGCACCGTCTCGGAGTAATAGGCGTCGGAATAGATGATGAAGGGGATCTTGTAGTTGCCCGCTTCGTCATGGTCGGTCAGCATCGCAATGGTCTCGACGGTGTTCATCGAGGAATTCCACGCCATGTTCGACATGTACATAATCAGCGTGTCGATCGGGTACGGGTCGCCGGCCCAGGCATTGCGGATGACCGTATGCATCAGCCCGTGCGCGGCGAGCGGCGCGTCCCAGGAATAGGCCTTGTCGATACGCAAAGGCGTGCCGGCCTCATCGACCAGCAGATCGTCCGGCCCGCAGACGAAGCCGAGCGGCATGCCGTCCAGCGGCGTCATCGGCTTGACGGTCTTGCCGGCCGGCTTCGGTTCTGGCGGCGCCGAACGCGGGTAGGGCGGCTTGAAACGAAAACCGCCGGGCACGTCGACGGTACCCAGCAGCACCTGCAGCAGATGGATGGCGCGGCAGGAGTGAAAACCGTTGGAATGGGCCGAGATGCCGCGCATGGCGTGCATCGACACCGGCCGCCCCTTGATGGTCTCGTGACGTCTGCCTGCCCAGTCGGTCCACGCCACCGGCAGTTCGATCGTCTGTTCGAAGGCGACATGCGCGAGTTCTGCGGCGATCCTGCGGATCGTATCGGCCGGGACGCCGCACTGAGCCGCGACTGCGTCGGGTGCGTAGCTGTCGCCCATATAGCGGTCGGCGATGAGCTGGAACACCGGCACGCAGCGGCGGCCGGCGACGGTGTAGCTGCCGGTCAGCGCCGGCTTTGCCTCTGGATCGGCTGCGTTGACAGCGGTCTTCGCCACCCTGTCCCAGGCGAGAAGGTTGTTGTCGCCGTCGCGCAGGAAAAGCCCGTCATCAGCCGCGCTCGGCTCCTGGATAACCAGAACATGCGCGTTGGTGTAGCGGAGCAAATAATCGAGATCGACGCGACCCGCCTTCAGCAGTTCGTGGATGAGGGCGAAGACAAACAGGCCGTCCGTGCCCGGCCTGATCCCGATCCAGTCGTCGGCAATCGCATTGTAGCCGGTGCGGCAGGGATTGATCGACACCACCTTGGCCCCACGCGCCTTGAGCTTGCCCAGGCCGATCTTGATCGGGTTGGAATCATGGTCCTCGGCGACGCCGAACAGCATGAAGTACTTCGTGTTGTCCCAGTCGGGTTCGCCGAACTCCCAGAACGAGCCGCCGATCGTATAGAGGCCTCCGGCCGCCATGTTGACCGAGCAGAAGCCGCCATGGGCGGCGAAGTTCGGCGTGCCGAACTGGCTCGCCCACCAGCCTGTCAGCGACTGCGACTGGTCGCGTCCGGTGAAAAAGGCGAGCTTCTTCGGATCGGTCCGGCGGATATTCGACAGCCGTTCGGTCGCAATCGAAAACGCTTCCTCCCACTCGATCTCGCGGAAGTCGCCCGAGCCGCGCGGGCCGCTGCGCAGCAGCGGCTTCTTCAGCCGCGCCGGGCTGTAGTGCTGCATGATGCCGGAGCTGCCCTTGCCGCAGATCACGCCGCGATTGACCGGATGGTCCTTGTTGCCGTTGATGTAGCGGACCTTGCCATCCTTGATGTGCACGTCGATGCCGCAGCGACAGGCGCACATATAGCAGGTGGTCTTGGCGATGCTGTCGGAGACATTGGGCGAGGTGTCGACGCCGTCGCCTTCGTCCGGCGCGCGTGTATCGGCAAGCGGCCGTTGCGACGGTGCGGAATTGGCCCCGCGCGGCGCTCCGTGGTTCATAGGCCCGGCGTGCTTTTGCGGTCCGCGAATTTGGCCCGCGTCTTCGGTCCGGGGCCGCGCATATAATGCTCTTCAGGGTGATAGCGGTCGCCGGCCAGCCGCCGCCTGAGGCCACGGGTCCAATGCGCAAGCAGGGATTTGAACCGCCCGATCATTTTGTTGGCTGCGATCTGTTGGCGAATTTTTTCTAACTTCGGCTGAAAAAGTAGAATAAAGCTATCGATCTGTCTAATCAGTTGTTCTTGTAAATTCGATCGAAATTGGTTCTTAATGGCCGCATGACCCTGGACCAGCTGCGCATTTTCGTCGCCGTTGCCGAGCGCGGCCATATGACCAAGGCGGCGGAGCTTTTGGGCATTTCCCAGTCGGCTGCCTCGGCCGCCATCCGGGCTCTCGAAGAGCAGCACGGCGTTCACCTTTTCAACCGGGTCGGCCGCAACATCGAACTGGCACAAACCGGCCACCGCTTCCTGCCCGAGGCCAAGGCCGTGCTCGAGCGCGCGGCCGCAGCCCGCAATGTGCTGGAACATGTCTCGCAGACGGTCGCCGGCAGTCTCTCGATCGCCGCCAGCCTGACCATTGCCAGCTACTGGCTGCCGCGCCGGCTGGCTTCTTTCCACGAGGCCTACCCGGCGGTGCGGCTGAGCGTCACCATCGGCAACACCAGGCAGGTGGAAGCCAACGTTCTGGACGGCACCGCCGATCTCGGCCTGGTCGAGGGGCGCACCGAATCCGATATCCTTCGCCGCACCAAGGTCGACGTCGACAGGTTGATGCTGGTTGTCGCCGCCTCGCATCCCGAGATCGTCGAAATCGCGCCGGGCCGCCCCGACATAAGGGGGCTGCGCTGGATAATTCGCGAGGGCGGCTCGGGCACCCGCGAAGTGCTGGAGGACTTGGCGCGCCGCGAGGGGATATCGCTCGCCGACCTGCAGATATTTTTGGTGCTGCCGAGCAATGAGGCGGTTCGCCAGGCGGTAGAAGCCGGCGCCGGCGCCACTATCATTTCGGACCTCGTCGTCGGACGGGCCGTGGCCGAGGGCAGCTTGCGGTCAGTGCCAATCGAACTGCCGAAGCGCGACTTCGCCATGATCACCCATCGCGACCGCCAGGCAAGCCTGGCCCAGATGGCACTCAAGGCGCATCTCGGCGCCTCCGCAGATCACGGCTGAGGGATTAGCTGAACTTGCGCTGCGCATCCAGCGCCAGGCCAAGGCCGACCGAGCCGAACATGTCGCCCTCGATGACAGCTGCCTGCGTCACCAGTGACAGGATTTCTCGGCGCGCCAGCGGAATGGCGGTCGAACCGCCGGTCAGGAACACGGCGGTGATGTCGGACGCTCTCACGCCTGCGTCAGTGATCGTCTGCCGCACCGTCGCCGACACCCGCTCGATGTCGGCAGCTATCGTTTCCTCCAAGCCGACGCGTGTGATCTCGGCGGCGAAATGCGCGCCGGGCAGCGCCACGGTCACATCGGCCGAGGCCTGCTCCGTCAGCGCGATCTTGGCCCGTTCGACCAGTCCGGCCAGCGCGTGGCCATAGCGATGCTCGACAATGTGGATGAAGCGGTCGACCAGATCGGCGCGCACGGCCTCGAAGCGGATCTGCCTCAGATGCGTCATTGCCTTGGCGGTGTAGACCAGGTTGATGCGCTGCCACGTCGCCAGGTCGATGAAATAGCTCGCCGGTAGATTGCGCTTGCCGTCTTTCGTCGGCGTCAGATAGCCGAGCTTGGGCATGACATGGGCGATGCTGAGCAGCCGGTCGAAATCGGTGCCGCCAATATGGATGCCGCGGTTGGCGAGGATGTCGTCCTTGCGGTCGCTTGAGCGGGCGCGTTGCGGCGAAACCCGCACGATCGAGAAGTCGGACGTGCCGCCGCCCATGTCGACGATCAGCGCCAGTTCCTCGCGCGCCACACCCTGTTCGTAATCGAGCGCCGCCGCGATCGGTTCGAACTGGAAGGCGATGTGTTTGAAGCCTTGTGCGCGCGCCGCCCTTTCGAGCTCGCCTTGCGCCTTTGCGTCGGCTTCCGCATCGTCATCGACAAACTGCACCGGGCGACCGAGCACGATGCTCTCCACCGGAGCGCCGGCATCTTCTTCAAGCCGCTTCTTCAGATGGCCGACAAACATGCCGACAATGTCGATGAAACCGATCTGGCGCGCCTTGATGCGCGTCTTCTCATGCGCCAGCGAACTGCCGAGCACACTCTTCAGCGACCGCATCAGCCGGCCTTCGATGGCGTCGGTGTAGTCGGCAATCGCGCGGCGGCCGAAATAGGTGTGGCCGTCCTCGAAGTTGAAGAACACGGCACTTGGCAATGTCGGCTGTTCACCTTCCAGCGCCACGAGTCGTGCCTGGCCATTGCGGATCACACCCACCGTCGAATTGGACGTGCCGAAATCGATGCCGCCAAATGCCTGGTGCATTGCAGCCTCCCTGTCATTGGGTCGTCGCGGTGGCAGGCGTCGCAAGGCGCGCGCCGTCCAGAGGCCTGACCGTTCTGCTGAATGATTGTGCGTGTTACCCGAGGGTTGGGAGGCGGCGGTCTATCGCAAGATTGCGGAAAGGGGAACCCTTTTTCCCGGGAAATGAGTCCTGCGCGTCAGTCCTTGCGGAAGATCAGCCTGCCCAGCCAGCCGGTGATCATGGCCAGCGACACGGCGAAGACGCCGTAGAGAAAGGAATAATCGTGGGCGACGCGGAAGATCGATTGTTCGAAACCCGATTTGCGGATTTCGAGCTGGGCCGAGCTTTCCTTGAGGAACAGGCCGCTCTTGAACAGGAACGCGCGCGCCTTGTGGGTGCCGACCGGGACATTGGGCGCCAGCCGCACCGTGGCGCGGAACAGGTTCTGCGACAGGAACTGCACGCCGCCGACATTCTCGCTGTAGAGGCCGGTCGCCGCCTTGCGCTCGCGCAGCGCCACGGTGAATTCCTCGATCGTCGCCGGGCTGTCGGTGGCGTCGGCCGGCTGCATGTAAAGGTTGGAGGCGCCGAGCGACAGCTGCTTGTAGCTGTTCGGCTCGGTGATGTCCTGCAGCGGTCGCGTCGTGGCGACCGAATAGGACACCGGCACGTTCTCGAAGGTCTCGGATTCCAGATTGACCCAGACGCCGAGCACGCGGTCCTTGCGGCGTACCACCACCGGACGCGGCGGCCCTTCGAGCACGACGATGACGTCATAGCGCCCCTGGCGCGCGACCAGCGGATCGGGGTTTTCCAGCGAACCGAAAATGGTCAGGTCGGCGCCGGAAAAACCGGCGGTGATCGACACGGCGTCGGTGGAGAGACCGATCTGGATGCCTTCCGGCAGCGGGTTCGGCGACTGTGCTGCCGCCGGCAGAGCGAGGGCGAACAGCAAAGCGGCGGCCGCGAACGTCCTCCGCCCCGGCATCAGTTCAGGCCTGCCGCGGTCAGCGAATAGAGGTTTGGCGGCGTGACGAAGAGATCGATGGCAAGCCGGATGGCAACCGCCAGCACCAGCAGCGCCAGCAGCGCCCTGAGCTGCTCGCCGCGCAGCTTCTGGCCTGCCTTGGCGCCATATTGCGCGCCGGCGACGCCACCCGCCATCAACAGGAAGGCAAGCATGACGTCGACCGTCTGGTTGGTGGTGGCGTGCACCAGCGTGGTGTAGGCCGAGGTGAAGATGATCTGGAACAGCGAGGTGCCGATAACGACGTTGGTCGGCACTTTCAGCAGGTAGATCAGCGCCGGAACCATGATGAAGCCGCCGCCGACACCCATGATCGACGACAGGAAGCCGATACCGGCGCCGAGCCCCAGCACCGGGATGACGCTGACGAAGAGTTTCGAGGCCCTGAAGCGCATCTTCAGCGGCAGCCGGTGGATCCAGTTGTGCTGGCCGGACTTCTTCAAGACCGGGGCAGCACCGCTGCGCGTGGCGCGCAACGCATTGACGCTCTCGACCAGCATCAGCCCGCCGACGGTGCCGAGCAGCACGACGTAGAGCAGCGAGATGAACAGATCGAGCTGGCCGAGCCGGCGCAGGAAGGCAAAGACGAAAATACCGCCGGTCGAGCCGACAATGCCGCCGGCCAAAAGCACCCCGCCGAGCTTGAAGTCGAGCGTGCCGCGCTTCATGTGCGAGAGAGCGCCGGAGAAGGAGGAGGCGATGACCTGGTTGGCGCCGGTGGCGACCGCGATCGCCGGCGGGATGTTGTAGAAGATCAGGAGCGGCGTGATCAGGAAGCCGCCGCCGACCCCGAACATACCCGACAGGAAACCCACCGCCGCGCCCATCGCCAGCAGGACGAAGACGTTGACGGAAATTTCCGCGATCGGGAGATAGATGCCCACCCGTCAGTCTCGATCAGTTTGCCTGTCGGCGATTGCAGCCATTCGCGGGCATTGTCGCACCGAAAAGCCAATTTTTTCTTGCGCCGCCAGAACGGAGGGATCAAACCCCGCCGTTCCGCCGAAACAAAAAACATCTCAATCAGTTAACAGGCAAATGTGTGGCAGGGGCGTCGCGTTAGCGACGCATCTGCCGTTATTTGTGCGCCAGCAGCGCCTTCACCAGCTTTTCATCGATTTCGCCGGTCGCCTGCATCTTGTTGTCGGTCTGGAAAGCCATGATCGCGGTCTTGGTCTTGCCGCCCATCACGCCATCGGCGCCACCGGCATCGTAGCCGTTCTTGTTGAGGATAAGCTGGATGTTCTTGACCGCCTTCTTCATGTCGACGCTGGCGGTCGTCTGCGGCGTGCCTTCCTGCCAGGATTCAGGGATGTCGGCCGAGTTGGAGGCCGGGTCGAGCGGCTTCGGCTTCCACAGTTCGGTGGCGGCGCGCGCACGCTCGAGCTGTTCGGGCCGCAGCGCAGTGGCGACCTCGTCGCGCTTGGCCGCCGCATCCTTGTCGCCGGTCTTGGCGACGAGCGCGAACCATTTGTAGGATTCTTCCAGGCTCTGCTTCATGCCGACGCCCTTGGCCGCCAGGATGCCGAGATTGAACTGGCTGTCCTTGACGCCGACATCGGCCGCCGCCTGGAACCAGTGCGCGGCCGATTCATTGTCGGTCACGCCGTCCGCGGCCATGGCGAAGAGCACGGCCAGATTGTGCATGGCGCTGGCGTTACCTTGCGCGGCGGCGAGCTGGTAGAAGGTCTCTGCCTTCTTGATGTCGCGCGTCACGCCGATGCCCTTTTCGTAGAAATTGCCGATGCGGTATTCGGCCGGCGCGAAGCCGAGTTCGGCCGACTTTTCGTACCATTTGGCGGCTGCCGCCATGTCTTCTTTCACACCGCGCGATTCGGCATAGCGCGAACCGAGCTCGAACAGCGCCTTGGCGTCGCCGCCGGCGGCCGCGTCACGCAAGGCCTGCGGGCCGGCATCGGCCGGTACATCGATCTTGGCGACGACAGGCGTTGCCGTGGCATCAGCAGTGGGCGGAACGGCGCCGGTCGTATCCGACGGCGAGGGTGCCATGACAGCAGCCGCAGGCTGCGCCTCAGCCGCCGCCGGTTCCGCCGTGGCGTTCGTCGGCAATGTTGCGTCTGGCGTCGGGGCCGGATCGGCCAAAGCCACCGGCTCTGGCACTGGCGCGGGTTCGACGGCCGGCACTTCGGGAGCGGTGACCGAGGCCGCATTCATCGGCGCGTCGTTGCCAACTGCCGCCGGCGAGGGCTCCGCCTGCCTGACGATGCGGGCCGGCGCGTCCTGCACGGCGGCCTGCGCGTCTGCCTTGGGCTGGCTGGCAGCGTTGACCGAGGCGATCTCGACCGGCTGCGAGGCGACAATCGGCGGTGTATCGTTGCTGGCGACCTCGACCGGGTCGGCGAAGAAGGCCTTGCCCAACTGCAGGCCGGCAAGCGCCAGCATGATCGCGATCGCTCCCATCAGGATTGGCTTGCGCCGCGCCTTGAGCAGGTCGCCAATCCGAAGCGCTTTCACCGGGCCCTTCATGGTGGACTGGCGTTTCAGGGCGTCAGCCTCGGCGGCCGCCGCCTGGGCAGCGCGCCGGGCGGCGGCGATGAAGTCGGATTTCGAGGCATCGCCGGTGCTTTGGCGCGCCGGCGGGCCGCGCTCGTCGCGCACACGCTTCATGATGGCGTTGAGGTCGGGCGCGCCGGAGCCTGGCTCTAGCGGCCGGTTGGCGAGCTTCGGATCGAGCGGCTCGTCGAGATCGACGCTCGGCATGTCGACATTGGGCGCCGAGCCGGCAAGCGGCGGCATGTCCACCTGCTTCTTGCCCCTGAAGGCGCGCGCCAATCCGCCGAACAGCGACTTCTTGGCCGCGCCTTCGCCCTTCTCGGCAATCGTGCCGGAACCGAGCGCTGCCTGGGCAGCGGCCGCGGCGGCCTCGGCCGGCGAGCGCCGCACCGGCTCGCTGCGCATGTCTGGTTCGGCGCGCATGTCGGGCTCGTTGCGCATGATGGCGGCGGCGCGGCCGTCGAGGTCGGCCATATCTCCGGTCAGCGGCAGCGGTTGGTCGATGTCCATCGACGGCGCGTCCTGCACCGCGATCTTGGAGGCGCGGGCAGCGCGGGCCCGCCGCGCCGGCTCGGCCGGCGTGTCCAGAAGTTCGCTCACCGCATCGACCGGTTCGCTGGTTTCCAGCGAGCCCAGGCGATCGACGATCTTGAGCAGCGTGTCGTGAATGGCCTCGAATGTCCGTGAATTGCGCTCGTCCGAACGGCGCGTCAGCGCTTCCAGCGTCTTCAGATCCTGGGCAAGGCCGGTGACCGCCGCGGTGTTGGCATTGGAATCGGCCAGCGAGCGCACGGCGCTCTCGGCCGCTTCGCGCGCCGCGCCCATGATGGATTCGCGGGTTCCGGCCAGCGACTTCTCGATTTCGTTGAGGCGCGGGCTGATGTCCTCGAATTCCGGCAGCGGCGTGCCGGGCTTCGACAGATGCGCCGACAGGCCGGAGACTTGCGCCTCCAGGCTGCGGATCAGCGCCGGGTCGATGCCGGCGACCTGCGCGGCCGACGATTCCAGCCGGCTTGAAATGTCTTCGAGCCGGCTTTCCAGGCCGCGGATCGCCGCCTCGTTGGCAGGATCGGGAACACGCGTCTCCATACGCTTGGCAAGCGCGGTGAAGCGGGCGTCGATGGCATCCATGATGCCGGCGCTGTCGGCTTGCGGCTGACGCTGGTCCAAACGTTCGGCGACCTCTTCCAGCCGCCGTTCGAGGTCGCGAAACAGCATGTTGCCCTGTTCGATGGCGTCGCCCTGCCGGCGTTCCATCATGCCCGACAACGCATCGAAGCGCTGTTCCAGGCCCTGGAAGATATAGTCCGCATCGGGCATGGCCGGGGCGCGGTCGATCTTGTCGGCAATCATCGCGATCTGCTTGCCAAGGCGCTCCATCGCCTGTTCCGGCAGATTGGCGCGGCCGGCGAGGTCGTCGACCCGGTTCGACAGCATGCTGAGACGGTCGAGAACCTCGCCGCTCGGACGAGCCTGCACGACTTCCTCGATCTGCTGCGCCAGCGAAGCGATCCGCTTCTCGATGCGCTCGAAAGGTTCGGGGTCGAAGGAATTGGCCTGCGCGGCGACGGTCGATGCGACGATGGCGCGCGAAATCTCGTCCAGCCGTTCGTCGATCAGGCCGAGCGTGTCGCCGCCACGGTTGTTCTGCTGGCTGACGAAGTGATCGACGGCGCCGGCAAGCATGCGGACCTTTTCCTCCATCGAGCGCAGCGACAGCGATTCCGGCAGATTGTGGACGGCATTGCTGATCTGTTCGAGCCGATCGGTCAGGGCCGAGAATCCGGGGCCGTCCGCGCGGTTGCGCTGGTCGGCGTCGACGCGGTCCTCGAACGCGCTCCAGCGGCGGTCGAAATCGTCCCAGCGGCGGTCGACCTTGAGCACGCTCTCCTCGCGCGCCAGCGTGTCGAGTGCGGTCTTTACCTGCTCCAGCTCGAGCCGCAGCATGTTGACGCTTCTGTCGTCGCTCTTCTCAGCCAGCGTCTGGATGGCGCCGGAAAGCCGCTCGAACTCGAGGCCGAGTTCGGCGCTGCCCTTGCCGGGCAAGCCACCTGATTGGCCACCTGATTGGTTGCTCGCCTGGAACGCCCGTTCGATGTCCTTGCGCAGCGCGGCGAATTCGCGCTGCAGGCCGGCGGTCATCTGATGGCGCAATTCCTCGCGCAGGCCGCGCAATTCGCCGGCGATCTTGCCGACCACGGCGACGCTGTCTTCCTGGCCACGCACGCGGTCGATGTCGCGCGCAAGTCCCTGATAATTCTGGTCGAAGCCGGCTGGCGCCGGGCTTTTCGGACGCGGCGCGGGCTGCGGGTCCTCATACCAGCGCGGCGGGGCGTAGGGTTGGGCGCTGGCGTAGCGCGGCTCGACCGGTGGCCGGCGCGGATCGAGGCGCTCTCCCGCGTCCTCGCGCTTGCGCTCCAGCCGCTGCTCCAGCGTTTCCAGCGAGCGGTTCAATTCATCAAGCGTGGTGTTCGGCCTGCGTGGCCTGCCGGCGTTGAGTGTATCGAGATAGGACCGCTTGCTGTTCATAGGTGCGTCCGTTTTTCAGAATGGCCGGCTTGCTGCCAGTTTTCCCCAAGGTCCCTGTCGGGAACGAAGGCGGCCGCGCGGCTATGCTGCGGCGGAAGACGAACTTCCCGGGCTAGGCCCGCTCTCCGAAAACCGTGAAAAATTCGCTACAGGATAAACACGGGTGACCGACATGCGCACATTTCACCCATCGTGGTAAACAAGGCGTTAACCAAGCTTAAGAAGTTGCGGCATTGCTGAATTACAAGGAGTGCCATCTCGGACCGGAAACCGAGGGTGCGGCATAAGGTTTCGCAATCCCAGAACGCCCTTGCGTCATGAGGCGGCTATCGATATAGAATTGACGTAAACGTAAGAGGGGCGCTGTTCGTGCCTTTTGCGATGAATTAGTTGAAACCCACGACTGGAAGCATGCCCCCGCTTCCACTCAGGTGTTGCAAGGTCTGAAGACCGCGACGCCACTACAGGGGAAAGCCAGTGACCATGAAACTTTATTCGCCCGGCGAAGCCGCGGCCAACACCAACAATATGTCTGTCGAAGCCGGCGAGGAACTCGTGCGCATCGGCGAGATGGCCAAGAAATACGGCGTGACGCTGCGCACGCTGCGTTTCTATGAAGACAAGGGCCTGCTCAATCCGAAGCGCGACGGGGCAACGCGCCTCTACACGCGCCGTGACAAGGCGCGGCTGAAGCTGATCCTGCTCGGCCGCAAGGTCGGGTTTTCGCTGCGCGACGTCAAGCAGATGATGGATCTTTATGATCCCACGGGATCCAACACCAAGCAGCTGCGGCTGGCTCTCGACAAGTCGGAGAAACAGCTTGCCCGCCTGCAGAAGCAGCGCGCACTGATCGACGACGCCATCAACGAGCTCAGCGGCTCAATGTCGGCCGTGCGCCAGATGCTGTCCGAGCGTTCAGCCCCGGCCAGCGCCGCCAGCTGATCTCGCTCCGCCAGTTCCGGCCATAATTTGAAAAGAGCCGCGCGGGCTGCCCGCGCGGCTCTTTTCGTTTGCCGCCCATCTTCGCCTGCTCAAGCCATGGACCGCTGGTGTCCGCCACCTCGTGCCGATAGGCTGGCACAAGGAAATTTTGTCGCGGCGATAAAATTGACGTTTACGCAAACGTCAATTTTTGCTATCCCGCTTTCAACATTGGCCCGCACGCTGCCCCGACCTCATTTTCGGGCCCGATCTTGCGGCCAAGACCCGCATGGTGGAGGAACACATGCCGATCTACAGGGCGCCGGTCCAGGACACGCTGTTCGTGCTCAACGAGGTGCTGGGTTACCAGCGCTATTCCAACCTTCCCGGATTTGCCGACGCGACGCCCGATGTGGTCGAAGCGATCCTCGCCGAGGGCGCCAAGCTCGCCGAAAACGTCATGCATCCGCTCAACCGCGTCGGCGACATGGAAGGTTGCGTGCGCCATGAGGACGGCTCGGTGACGACCCCGAAAGGCTTCAAGGAGGCCTACGACCAGTATCGCGAAGGCGGCTGGATGGGGCTGGCCGCACCGGTCGAATTCGGCGGCCAGGGCCTGCCCTATGCCGTGCACACGGCGGTTGCCGAATATATGGTCTCGGCCAACATGGCGCTGATGATGTATCCCGGTCTGACGCAAGGCGCGATCGCGGCGCTCATCACCCACGGCACCGACGAGCAGAAGGCGACGTGGCTGCCGAAGCTGGTTGAGGGTTCCTGGACCGGAACCATGAACCTGACCGAGCCGCATTGCGGCACCGATCTCGGCCTGCTGCGCACCAAGGCGGTGCCGAACGGCAATGGCACCTACAAGATTTCCGGCCAGAAGATCTTCATCTCGGCCGGTGAGCACGACATGTCGGAAAACATCGTCCATCTCGTGCTGGCCCGCATCGAAGGTGCGCCGGCAGGCGTGAAGGGCATCTCGCTGTTCATTGTGCCGAAGCTCAAGCTCGATGCCTCGGGCAGTCCGGGCGAGAAGAACACGCTCTCCTGCGGCTCGATCGAGGAGAAGATGGGCATCCACGGCAACTCGACCTGCGTCATGAACTATGACGAGGCCGAAGGCACGCTGCTCGGCGAGGCAAATGGCGGCCTGAAGGCGATGTTCACGATGATGAACGAAGCCCGCCTCGGCGTCGGCCTGCAGGGGCTGTCGCTGTCGGAAATCGCCTACCAGAACGCGGCGTCCTACGCCAAGGACCGGCTGCAGGGCCGCTCGCTGTCGGGCGCCAAGGCGCCGGACAAGAAGGCCGATCCGATCATCGTCCATCCCGACATCCGCCGCTCGCTGATGACCATGAAGGCCTTCAACGAGGCCGGCCGGGCGCTGGCGTTGTGGACGGCGATCAAGTCCGACATCGCCCACCGCTCCGCTGATGACAAGGACCGCCAGGCCGCCGACGACTACACCGGCCTGCTGACGCCGGTGATCAAGGGCGTGCTGACCGACAAGGGTTTCGACCACGCCGTCATGGCGCAGCAGGTGTTCGGTGGCCACGGCTATATCGAAGAGCACGGCATGAGCCAGTTCGTGCGCGATGCCCGCATCGCCATGATCTATGAAGGCGCCAACGGCATCCAGGCGCTCGACCTCGTCGGCCGCAAGCTCGGTCTCAATGGCGGTCGCGCCGTGCAGGCCTTCTTTAGGGATGTCGGCGAGTTCTGCGAGGAGAACCGTGCCGACGAGAAGCTGGCGCCCTTCACCAAGGCGCTGAAGAAGGGCCTCAACGATCTGCAGGCGGCGACCATGTGGCTGCTGCAGAACGGCATGGCCAAGCCCGACAATGCCGGTGCCGCCTCGACCGACTACATGCATCTCTTCGGCCTAGTGGCGCTGGGCTACATGTGGGCGCAGATGGCCAAGGCGGCTCAGGCCAAGACCGGTGCCAACGGCTCGCAGTCGTTCTATGACAACAAGGTGGTGACGGCGCGCTTCTTCATGGAGCGGATAATGCCCGAGACGTCGGCACATCTCGCCCGCATTTCCAGTGGTGCGGACACGCTAATGGCGCTGCCTGCGGAAGCGTTCTAGGTTTGTCGGGCCGGCTCAGCCGGCCCACATTGTCGGAACGCGGAGGAAATCGTGGCGACAAATCCAGCCGAAGTGCTCTCTTTGCCGAAGCCCGCCTGGGCGGCGGACGAGGTCGGCATGCTCTACGACATGGCGCATCGCTTCATGTCGGAAGAGATCGCACCGCGCTACGACGAGTTCGAGAAGAACGAGATGGTCGACCGCGAGAGCTGGCGCAAGGCCGGTGCTGCGGGCCTGCTCTGCGCCTCGATGCCGGAGGAATATGGCGGCTCCGGCGGCACCTTCGCGCACGAGAGCGCCATCATCGAGGCGATCGGCCATGTCGGCGTCGACGGTTTCGGCATCGGCCTGCACAATGCGATCGTCGCCCCTTACATTCTGCATTACGGCTCCGAAGAGCAGAAGAAGAAGTGGCTGCCGAAGCTGGCGACCGGCGAACTGATCGGCGCCATCGCCATGACCGAGCCGGGCGCCGGGTCCGACCTGCAGGGCGTCAAGACGCGGGCCGAGAAGGACGGCAACCAGTACAAGATCAACGGTTCCAAGACCTTCATCACTAACGGCCAGCTGGCAAATTTCATCATCGTCGTCACCAAGACCGATCCGGCCAAGGGCGCCAAGGGCACCTCGCTGATCGTCGTCGAGACCGACGAGGTCGATGGCTTCGAGCGCGGCCGCAACCTCGACAAGATCGGCTTGAAGGCCAACGATACCTCGGAACTGTTCTTCAACGACGTGCGCGTGCCGACCTCGAACCTGCTTGGCCATGAGGAAGGACAAGGCTTCATCCAGCTGATGCAACAATTGCCGCAGGAACGGCTGCAGATCGGCACCGGCGCCATTGCCATGATCGAGCGCGCGCTGGCCCTGACCATCGACTACGTCAAGGATCGCAAGGCCTTCGGCAAGGCGATCATCGAGTTCCAGAACACCCAGTTCAAGCTCGCCGAACTCAAGACCGAGGCCACCATCGGCCGCGTCTTCTACAATGATTGCGTCACCCGCCACGTCAATGGCGGCCTCGATCCGGTGACGGCCTCAATGGCGAAATACTGGCTCTCGGACCTGCAGGGAAAAGTCGTCGACGAATGCCTTCAATTGCATGGTGGCTATGGCTACATGAATGAATATCCGATCGCCCGCATGTTCCGCGACGCCCGCGTCCAGCGCATCTACGGCGGCACCAACGAGATCATGAAATTGCTGATTGGCCGCTCTCTCTGAGAGCCACGACCGGCAAACCAAGGAGCAAGAAAATGGCCGAAGCTTATGTCTATGACGCCGTGCGCACGCCGCGCGGCAAGGGCAAGAAAGATGGCTCGCTGCACGAAGTGCCGGCGGTGCGGCTTGCCGCAAGGACGCTCGAGGCGCTGCGCGACCGCAACGGGCTCGACACCGGCAATGTCGACGACATCATCTTCGGCTGCGTCGATCCGGTCGGAGAGGCCGGCTCGGTCATTCCGCGTGCTGCCGCCTTCGAGGCCGGTTACGACAACAAGGCTCCGGGCATGCAGATCTCGCGCTTCTGCGCTTCGGGTCTCGACGCCATCAATTTCGGCGCCGCCAAGATCGCTCAAGGCGCCGACGAGATCGTCATTGCCGGCGGCGTCGAATCGATGTCGCGCGTCGGCATGGGCGCCTCCGGCGGCGCCTGGTTCATGGACCCGTCCGTCGGTCTGCCCGGCTGGTTCGTGCCGCAAGGCATTTCGGCCGACCTTATCGCCACCAAATATGGTTTTTCGCGCGACGACGTCGACGCCTATGCGGTGGAAAGCCAGAAGCGCGCCGGCAAGGCCTGGGCCGACGGCCGTTTCAAGAACTCGGTGATACCGATCAAGGACCAGAACGGCCTGACCATCCTCGACCATGACGAGCACATGCGGCCCTCGACCGACATGCAGTCGCTGGCTTCGCTCAACCCGTCCTTCGTCATGCCTGGCGAAATGGGCGGCTTCGACGCGGTTGCCGCGCAGAAGCACCCGGAAGTCGAAGAGGTCAACCACGTCCACCATGCCGGCAACTCGTCCGGCATCGTTGATGGTGCGGCCGCCGTGCTGCTCGGCTCCAGGAAGGCCGGCAAGACGATGGGCCTCAAGCCACGCGCGCGTATCCGCGCCTTCGCCAACATCGGCTCCGAGCCGGTGCTGATGCTGACCGGTCCGGTCGACGTCACCGAGAAGCTGTTGAAGCGCGCCAAGATGAAGCTGTCGGACATCGACCTGTTCGAGCTCAACGAAGCCTTCGCCTCGGTGGTGCTGCGCTACATGCAGGCCTTCGACATCCCGCACGACAAGATCAACGTCAATGGCGGCGCCATTGCCATGGGCCATCCGCTTGGTGCCACCGGCGCGATGATCCTGGGCACGGTGCTCGACGAGCTCGAGCGTCGCGACCTGAACACCGCGCTGGTGACGCTCTGCATCGGCGCCGGCATGGGCACCGCAACGATCATCGAACGCGTCTGATTTTCGGCCGGAAGGAGAAAGACATGACTTACACAAACTTCACGGTCGAAACCGACGCCGACGGCATTGCGCTGGTTACCTGGAACATGCCGGACCGCTCGATGAACGTCTTCACCGAAGAGGTGATGAACGAGCTCGACAAGATCATCGACCAGGTGGTGGCCGACGCCGGCATCAAGGGCGCGGTGATCACCTCGGGCAAAGACAGCTTCTCCGGCGGCGCTGACCTGACCATGCTGCAGAAGATGCTGGCGGTCTTCGCCAAGGAGAAAGGCAAGGACCCGCAGAAGGCGGCAAAGCTGCTTTTCGACAATGCCGGCCGCATGGGCGGCCTGTGGCGCAAGCTCGAAACCTCGGGCAAGCCGTGGGTTTCGGCGATCAACGGCACCTGCATGGGCGGCGCTTTCGAATTGTCGCTGGCCTGCCATGGTCGCGTGGCCGCTGACACGGACAAGGTCAAGATGGCCCTGCCGGAAGTCAAGGTCGGCATCTTCCCCGGCGCCGGCGGCACCCAGCGCGTGCCGCGGTTGACCGACCAGCAGCAGGCGCTGCAGATGCTGACCACGGGCCAGAACCTGTCGCCGCAGAAGGCGAAGGCCATGGGCCTGATCCACGAGGTCGCCGAACCGAGCAAGTTGATCGAAACCGCCAAGGCAATGATCAAGAACGGCCTGAAAGCCGTGCAGCCATGGGACGAAAAGGGCTTCAAGCTGCCCGGTGGCCAGATCTATTCGCCCGCCGGATTCAATCTGTGGCCGCCGGCCATCGCCATCCTGCGCCGCGAGACCTACGGCAATTATCCGGCCGCCACTGCCATCCTGAAATGCGTCTATGAGGGCCTGCTGGTGCCGTTCGACACCGGCCTGCGGATCGAACAGCGCTATTTCACCGAGATCATGCAGTCGAAGGAAGCAGCGGCCATGATCCGCTCGCTGTTCGTGTCGCTGCAGGAGCTCAACAAGGGCGCCCGCCGCCCGGCCGGCGTGCCGGAAACCAAGTTCAAGAAGATCGGTATTCTCGGCGCCGGCTTCATGGGCGCCGGCATCGCCTTTGTCACCGCCAAGGCCGGTATCCCGGTCGTGCTGCTCGACCGCGACATGGCGTCGGCCGAAAAGGGCAAGGCACATTCCGACAGCCTGATCTCGGATCAGGTCAAGAAGGGCCGCGCCAAGCCCGAGGAGAAGGACAAGCTGCTGTCGCTGATCACGCCGACGGCGGACTATGCCGATCTCGCCGGCTGCGACCTCGTCGTCGAGGCGGTATTCGAGGATTCGGCCGTCAAGAAGGCTGCCACCGAACAGGCGGAAGCCGTGCTGAAATCGTCGGCGATCTTTGCCTCCAACACCTCGACCATCCCGATCACCGCGCTGGCCAAGAATTCGGCGCGGCCAAAGAATTTCGTCGGCATCCATTTCTTCTCGCCGGTCGACAAGATGATGCTGGTCGAGATCATCCTGGGCAAGAAGACTGGTGACAAGGCGCTGGCCACCGCGATCGACTTCGTGCGCGCCATCAAGAAGACGCCGATTGTGGTCAACGACACGCGCGGCTTCTACGTCAACCGCTGCGTGCTGCGCTATATGTCGGAAGCCTACAAGATGCTGATCGAGGGCGTTCCGGCGCCGATGATCGAGAACGCGGCCAAGGCCGCCGGCATGCCGGTCGGTCCGTTGGCGCTGACCGACGAGACGGCGATCGACCTTGCGCAGAAGATCATGAAGCAGACCATCAGGGATCTCGGCGACAAGGCCGTCGACCCCAGGCAGATGGCGCTGATCAACACGCTGGTCGACACCCATGGCCGCTTCGGCCGCAAGAACGGCAAGGGCTTCTACGACTATCCGGCGAAGCCCGCCAAGAAGAAGCTGTGGCCCGGCCTCAAGGACCTCTATCCGCAGCTGAAGGCCGAGAAGGTCGACTATGAGGAGCTGCAGCAGCGCCTGCTGGTCACCATCGCGCTGGAAGCGGCGCGGGTGATGGAAGAGGGCATCGTCACCGATCCGCGCGAGGCCGATGTCGGCTCGATCCTCGCCTTCGGCTTTGCACCGTTCACCGGTGGCGCGCTGTCCTATATCGACGGCATCGGCGCCAAGGAGTTCGTCAAGATCGCCAAGGCCCTGCAGAAGAAATACGGCGCCGAATTCAAGGCGCCCAAGCTGTTGCTCGACCTGGCCGAGAAGGGCGAGACCTTCTACCAGCGCTTCGATCCCTATGCGAAGGGCGAGGTCAAGAAAGCCGCTTGATCTAGCGCCCCATGTACGTCTGGGGGCGCCTCGCGCGCATGATGGCCACGGCGCGACGCCGTGGCCCCTACGCGGTCGGCAGCGAAAGCCGGCTGGCTTTTCGTTGCCTGCCGACCGACATCGACTTCAACCTCCATCTCAACAATGCCCGCTACATGATGCTGGCCGACCTCGGCCGCATCGACATTTTTCTGCGCGTCGGCCTCATCGCGCTGGCGCGCAAGAACGGCTGGGCGCCGATGATCGGCGGTTTGCAGTCGGTCTATGTGCGCGAGATCAGGCTGTGGCGTCGCTTTGAGGTGGTGTCCTCGATCGAGACCTGGGAAGGCACACAGGTCATCGGCAGGCACCGGTTTGTCCTCGACAATGGCGAGACGGCCGCGTTGATCATGACGACGGGCGGTGTCTACGACCGTCCCGGCCGTCGCTTTGTCGACATCGACGAGGTTGTGGCGGCACTTGGCCGTTCCGTTCAACCGCGGCCGCCGACAGAGGCCGAGCGGACTTTCATGACCTCCCACCAGGGATTGCGCAGCCTGGCCAAGGAGGCTGCCTGACGAGTTCGCCTTGTCGACTTCGCCTCACACAGCTTTGTAGGCGATCGGCCTGCGCGTCGGTGGACAATCGGGTGGCCGCGCGCTAGAAGGAAAAGGTATTTTTTCCTGTTTTTGAGGAGAGCGAATTGCTCTCGCATGATCGCGTTTGGGCCGCCATCGACGCTCTCGCCGAGCGGTATTCGCTGTCGGCCTCGGGCCTGGCCCGACGTGCCGGTCTTGATTCGACCGCGTTCAACAAGTCGAAGCGACTGTCCTCGGACGGGCGGCCGCGCTGGCCTTCGACCGAATCGCTGGCCAAGATCATCGAGGCGACGGGCGCCTCGCTTGATGAATTTACCGGGCTGGTCGAAGGCCGCGCCAAGGTTGCTTCAGGCTCGGCAGCCGCGCAGCGTTCAGCGGTGCCTTTGCTCGGCTTTGCCCAGGCCGGCGCCGGCGGCTTTTTCGACGATGCCGGCTATCCCTCCGGCCAGGGTTGGGATCTCGTGGAGCTTCCGGCGCGGGCGACGGAAACCTCCTATGCGCTGAAGGTGCAGGGCGATTCCATGCTGCCGCTCTACCGCAATGGCGATGTGCTGATCGTCGAGCCGGGCGCGGCCACCCGCAAGGGCGATCGCGTCGTCGTCAAGACCAATGCCGGCGAGGTCATGGCCAAGGTGCTCGACCGCCAGACGACGAAATCGATCGTGCTGATCTCGCTCAATCCCGACCACCCAGACCGTGACATCGCGATGCGCGATGTCGAATGGGTGGCGCGCATCGTCTGGGCAAGCCAGTAGGTCCGGCCGGTGCGTCTGCTTCAAGCCCTCCTGGCCATCCTGGCGATCCCGGTGATGGTCGCCATTGTCGTCGTTGGCGGTCGCGCGCTGCATCACGACGAGCCCGCCGTCACCATCGACCAGATCGACCCGGGCGCTGACGCCGTGCCCGAGGAGCCGGCGACCTCGGCCATTCCCGAGATACAGCCCGCCAAGCCTGCGGTGCCTTTGCCTCCGGTGCATTCGAGAGCGATCGATCCCGAGGCCATCGCACCGCCGCCGCTGCCGGCAGAGGAGCTCGAACGGGTCGAACCGCGCGCACCGCTGAGCGACCTGGCGCTGGCCGGACCGCCCAAGCCGCGCAGGCCGAGAGCGGTCGACGACTGGGGCGGGACAAAACTGTTCCAGCCGGTCGCATCCGCCGCCGGCCTGATCGAAGCCAATGGTTATTCCGTGGCGGTCTCCGGCATCGACATCGTCAAGGAGGACGAGACCTGCACCGATGACGGCAAGTCCTGGGCTTGCGGCGTTCGCGCGCGCACCGCATTCAGGTCTTTCCTGCGCGGCCGGGCCGTGGCGTGCAAGGTGCCGCCGGAGGCCGACCACGATCTGATTGCAGCCGAATGCCGCATCGGCAAGCAGGATGTCGGCCAGTGGCTGGTCGAAAACGGCTGGGCGCGCGCGACAGCTGGCGGTCCCTATGTCGAAGCGGGCGACAAGGCGCGCACCGCCAAGAAGGGCATCTTCGGCGCCGCGCCCGATCTTGGCGGCCTGCCACCGGCGCCCACGCCGGTTGCCGCACCGACGGCGTCGCAACCGATCCTCGATGCCCCGGCGACAGACACGCCGCCGGTTGGGGCGGATGCTACGCCGCCAGCTGACCAGCCAGCGCCCGCTCAATGAGGGCGCGCGTCTCGGCGATGCCGTAAAGCGCCGCGAATGAGCCGAAGCGCGGGCCGCGTTCCTGGCCGATCAGCACCTGGTAGATCATCTGGAAGAAAGCGCCGGAAACGCCGGGGCCGCCGTCCGGGCTCTGCTTGGAATGGTCCTGATAGCGTTCGATCTTGCGCGCGACGTTGAGCGAAGCGTTCTGGATCGCTTCGCCGTCAGCGCCGGCCGGCAGGCCGCCAAGCGCGTTACTGAGAGCTTCGAGCGCTGTGCGTTCGACGTCGTCGGCCGGCCGGAACGTCTTCGTCGGCTTTACGAAATCGTCGAAATAGCGGATCGCGAAGCCAACCAGCTGGTCGAGTTCGGGATGCGTTGCTGGCGTCACGCCTGACGCATGGCGCGAGATGAAGCCCCACAGCACATCCTTGTTTTGCGCGTTGGAGGCGCTGACCAAATTGAGCAGCAGCGAGAACGGCACCGGCAGGTCGATCGCCGGCGGCTTGCCGTCATGCATGTGCCAGACCGGATTGCCCAGCCGTTCCTTCCAGTCCTGGCGCGGATAGGCGCCGAGGAAGGTGTAGTATTCGTCGACGGCGCGCGGGATGACGTCGAAATAGAGCTTTTTCGCCTGCCTTGGCCGCTGGTACATGTAAAGGCCGAGGCTCTCGGTCGGCGCATAGCGCAGCCATTCGTCGATGGTCAGCCCGTTGCCCTTCGACTTCGAGATCTTCTGGCCGTTCTCGTCGAGGAACAGCTCGTAGACGAAATGCTCCGGCGCGCGCCCGCCGAGGATGTTGCAGATGCGGTCGTAGACCACAGCATTGGTCTGGTGGTCCTTGCCGAACATCTCGAAATCGACGCCGAGCGCGGCCCAGCGCATGCCGAAATCCGGCTTCCACTGCAGCTTGACCTTGCCACCGGTCACCGAAAGCGTGGTCTCGATGCCGTCATCGTCGAAGGTGATGGTGCCCGCCTTGGCGTCGACATGCTTCATCGGCACGTAGAGCACCCGGCCACTCTTCGGCGAAATCGGCAGGAACGGGCTGTAGGTCGCCTGGCGCTCCGGCCCGAGCGTCGGCAGCATCACCGCCATGATCTGGTCATAGCGCTCGGCGGCGCGCAGCAGCATCGCGTCAAAGCGGCCGGCCTTGTAGTACTGCGTCGCGCTGGCGAATTCGTAGTCGAAGCCGAACGTGTCGAGGAAGCGGCACAGCATCGCGTTGTTGTGGTCGCCAAAGCTCGCATAGTCGCCGCCGAACGGATTGGGCACCGACGATAGCGGCATGTGCAGATAGGGCTCGAGTGCTGCGCGATCCGGCACATTGTCGGGGATCTTGCGCATGCCGTCCATGTCGTCGGAGAAACACAGAAGCTTGGTCTTGACCTTGTTTCCGGTCAGTACGTGGAAGGCATGCCGCACCATCGAGGTGCGCGCCACCTCGCCGAACGTGCCGATATGCGGCAGGCCGGACGGGCCGTAGCCGGTCTCGAACAGGACGGTCTCGGGAAAGTCGGCGCCCTTGTAGCGCTCGATGATCTTTTTGGCTTCCTCGAACGGCCAGGCCTTGCTTTCGGCCGCTGCCGCAAGCATTTCGGGGCTGAGATCGATGGTGTTTGATCCCGTCATGTCAAGGTTCCAGTCATGGGCCGGCTTCGCGGCTGGTAAGATTTTTCAACCGGGTCTCTAGGCGCGACAGGCCGGAGCGTCAACGATATCAGGCGGTTTTCCTTGCGGCGCCTTCGTGGCGTCCCTACGTTCCAGCCTCACTATCAAGGAGTTTTGAATGCCATTGCCGTCCACCCATGAAGCCCTGATCTACCTGATGGTCATCACGTCGGCTTCCGATCGCGACATGACCGATGTCGAACTGGCGCGCATCGGCGACGTCGTCCGCAGCTGGCCGGTGTTCGAAGATTTCAAGCAGGACAGGCTGATTGCCGTCGCGCAAGACTGCCAGAAGATGCTGCATGAAAAGGATGGGTTGGAAGGCGTTCTCGAGCGTGTCGCCGAGGCCTTGCCCGAGCGGCTGCACGACACCGCCTATGCCGCCGCCTTCGAGGTTGCCGCCGTCGATCTCGAAATGCGCATGGAGGAGATTCGGGTGCTGCAGCTCATCCGCCGCCAGCTCGATCTCGATACGCTGACCGTCGCGGCCATCGCGCGCGGCGCGAAGGCCCGCCTGCGCACGCTCACCTGATATCAGCAGGCCTCAGAAGAAGCTGACCGGCCCGAATCAGAAAAAGCTGACCGGGAAATAGCGAAGATAGAATTCGGCGAAGGTGCCCTTCACCGAGATTTCCTGCAGCGCGTAGTCCATCGCCGCGGCGAGCGCCGGATCGCCGGCCCGGGTGGCAATCGTCATGCCGGATCCCAGATATTCCGGCGCCAGATAAGGGCCGCCGGCGAAGCGGCAACAGCCGGCCGCGTCCGTGCCGCCCAGCCAGAAGGAAAAGCGCATCCCGTCGCCGAAGGCAGCGTCGATCTTGCTGCTTTTCAAATCGCTGTAGAGGTCTTCAGGGCTGTTGAAGGGGACGATCTGCACCGTGCCGAAATAATCGCGCAGCATCTTTTCATGCGCCGAACCGGCCAGCACGCCGACCCGTTTGCTGCGCAATTTGTCGAGAACCGGCTCGGCAATGGCCTTGCCCTTCGGCATGATGAAGCGCGCCGGAAACTGCAGATAGGAGCGCGAAAAACTGTATTTCGCCCGCGTTTCCGGCGTCGCGGCGATGCCGGCGATGATCGCCTCGCCTTCGCCCTTCTGCAGCGCGTCGTCGAGCTCGGCCCAGGGCAGCGCCTGGATCTGGCATTTGTCGGCGACGTCGAGTTCGGCGCAAATCGCCCGCGCCAAGTCTATGTGGAAGCCGGACAGCCGGCCAGCGCCGTCGAGAAAGTTGAAGGGCGGGAAATCGGTCGTGGTGAGGAATCGGAGCCTCGGTAGCGCCGAAAGGTCCGGTTTCGGCAGCCGCTCCTTGGCATCCCAAAGCACCGGCACCTGCGGTTCCGCCGCCCGCGCTGCGCCGGCAAACGGCGCTCCAACCAGCATCGAGAGTAGGGCGATGGCAATCCAGCGAGATGTCACGAAAAACTCCGCCCGTTTGGCCGTTGGCTTTTGATACGAAAACGGCGCGCGTACAATTGTTTTTGATTTCAAAGGGTCAATTTCGGGTTATGCTTTGGTGAGGTTGCAAATAGCCGCGCAGATTCGGTCCGTGGGCAAGCGGTCGCTGCGAGAAAAACAAGCATGTGGCTTGCAATCCGGGGTTGATGGCGAAGTGCGGATCAGGCGCGTAGCATCGGTCTCAAGAGCGGTAGGCAACATGGGGTTGATGTTGCGATGGGACAGTTCGATCGCACACTGGAATATATAGATCAACTGCAGCATGCCGACACGGCGGCCGCGGTATGTGAAACATTGCTTGGCGTCACCTCGCATTTTGGCCTGACGGCGCTGATGGCGGGAACGGTTCCGCAGCCCGGCACGCCGCGTGGCCAGCAAAAGGACCACGTGCTTTTGTGCGACTGGCCGGTGGAATGGCTGGAGCGCTATGTGGCGCGCAACTATGTCGACCATGATCCCGTTGTCAGCCACATGAAGGAATTGCAGGCGCCGTTCCAATGGCGCGAGGCATCGCGTGGCATCCGCGTCGACAGGAGCAGCGGCGAGGTGATGGGCGACGCCAGAGAGTTCAAGCTGCGCGACGGCCTGGCCTTTCCGCTGGTGACGCTCGAAGGCCAGATCGTGATGGTCTCGCTGGGTGGCGAGGCCGTCGAATTGTCGGGCGCCGAGTTCGGACTGGTATCGCTGGTGTCGACCTATGCGGTCGGCCGCGCCATGCAGCTGCACACGATGGCGGCCAACACCATCGATCACATCGAATTGACCCCGCGTGAGCGCGAATGCCTGAAATGGGCAGCCGTCGGCAAGTCCGAATGGGAGATTTCGCAGATACTCGGCATCTCGGAGCACACCTCCGAAAAACATCTCCTTAACGCTAAAAGCAAACTGGGCGCCGTCAACCGGGTGCAAGCCGTCGCGGAAGCGATACGGCGTGGCTATATTAGCTAGGTCGGCCGTGCCGGCCTAGCTTATCTGCCTGCGTTTTCACGCAATTTTTATCTGGACAGTCCGGCCGTATCTTCCTCTGAGCCCAGGAGACGGCCAATGCTTTTTGCCCTTACAACACAGGAATTGATGGAACGCCCCGACCTTTGGGAGGCTGTCCATCGTCTGCGCTACAAGATCTTCGTCGAAGAGATGGGCTGGACAGATCTGAAGCGTCCCGACGGTCTCGAGATCGACCAGTTCGATCATGACGAGGCGGTCCACCAGCTGGTCATTCGCGGCGGCGAACTCGCCGGCTACCAGCGCATGTTGCCGACGACGCGGCCACATCTGCTGACCGAGGTGCTGGTCGATCTCTATGAAGGCACGCCACCATCCGGACCGAGGGTCTGGGAGCTGACCCGTTATGCGGTGGCGCCCGGCTATCGTGACGGCAAGCGCGGCGTGTCGACGGTCGGTACCGAGCTGATCGCCGGCTTCGTCGAGTGGGGACTGAAGCGCGACGTCAACCAGGTGATCATCGAGTTCGAGCCGATGTGGGTGCTGCGGGCCCTGCAGCTGCATTTCCTGGCAACGCCACTCGGATATCAGCGCACCTATGGCAACCAGCAGGTCGTCGCCACCTTGCTGACCTTCAACACGCACACGCTCGATGTCGTGCGTTCGCGCCGCAACCATCACGCCCCCGTGCTGGCCAGGGGCACTCCCGACATGCTCGGCATGCGGCAGGCGTCGTGAGATCGGAGACGACAAATGAGCTTTGACCCCCAACCCGAATTGCGTGGCCACACGCTGGTCGTCACCGTGTCGTCGCATGACGGCCGGCCGGTGCTGGACGGGCGCGCCTATGCAAGCCTGGCCAGGACCTTCCATGAAGCCGCCGTCGACGACAATGTCCGTGTCGTGGTGCTGCGTGGCCTCGCCGGCTGCTTTTGCCTCGGTGGCGATTTCTCCGAGTTCCTCGATTCCACCAAGCACCAGCAGCTGATCGCCGCCGTCACCGACATGTTCCGCACGCTGGCGACGTTTCCCAAACCAGTGCTGGCCTGTGTCGACGGCGATGCCGTCGGTGTCGGCTGCACCATCCTGTTCCACTGCGACATGGTGATCGCCTCGAGCAACAGCACCTTCCGGGTGCCGTTTGTCGATTTCGGTCTGGTGCCGGATGCGGCAACCTCCATCCTGGCGCCACAGAAGCTCGGCTATGCCGGCGCCTTCCGCTTCTTTTGCCTGGGCGACACACTCGGTGCCGAGGACGCAAGGGCACTTGGCCTCGTCGCCGAGATCGTGGCCGATGGCAGTGCCGAGGGGGCAGCGCTCGGCAGGGCAAGGCAACTGGCCAAGAAGCCGGTTGCAGCCCTTTTGCAGACGCGCGGCCTGCTCAAGGGCGATACGGGCGTGCTCTGCGACCGTATCGATCAGGAGATCACGCTGTTCCAGCAGGCGCTTCAGGACGACACCACGCTGAAGCGGCTGCAGCGGATCGCCCGCCTGGCCGCATGACGCCAGCCGCATAGTCGCGATGAAGACAACTGAGCCCGTCCCGCATCAGGGATGGGCTCTGTGCCCTTCAGCGTCTACTTCTCCAGGAATGATGGCCCTTCGCCGATGATCTTCTTGTCTTCCTTGCCGATGGCGTCGAGATCGCGCCCATCATAGGGCAACGACAACAGGATGCGCCGCATGACGGCCAGCCGCGAGCGTCGTTTGTCGTTGGCCCGCACGATGATCCATGGCGCGAACTGCTTGTGCGTGCGCTCGACCATCTGGTCGCGGGCCTTGGTGTAATCGTCCCATTTGGTGATGCCTGCAATGTCGATCGGCGAGAACTTCCAGTTCTTCAGCGGAGACCAGCGGCGGTCGTGAAATCGTTCGAGCTGGGTTTCGCGGCCGATGTTCAGCCAGAATTTGAAGAAATAGATGCCCTCATTGGAGATCATCCGCTCGAAATGTGGCGTCTCGTCGAGGAATTTCTCGTGCTGCTCCGGCGTACAGAAGCCCATCACCGGCTCGACGCCGCCGCGATTGTACCAGGAGCGGTCGAGGGTGACGAATTCGCCCGATGTCGGGAAATGGTCGACATAGCGCTGGAAGTACCACTGCCCGACTTCCGTCGGCGTCGGCTTGGTCAGCGCCACATTGCGTGCAGTTCGAGGGTTGAGATACTGGCGCAGCACGAAGATGGTTCCGCCCTTGCCGGCGGCGTCGCGTCCCTCGAACAGCGATATCACCCGCTTGCCGGTCGCCTGCAGCCAGGCCTGCGCCTTGACCAGCTCGATCTGCAGCCGCTCCAGTGTCTCGTCGTATTCCTCGCTCTTCATCTTTTTGTCGTAGGGGTAGTCGCCGGCAGTCAGTTTGTTGTCCTCGATCCAGTCCGGAAGCTCGGGATTCTCGATATCGAACTCCCGCTCCTTGCCGTCGATCCTGATCTTCAGCGGACCTTTTGCCGGCTCCGTGGCGGGACTTTCCTTGGCTTTTTTCATCGAGACGCACCTTTCCAGCTTGCGGACTCATGCTATGGGGAGGCACTACAGCGCCGCGCGTCCCGTTTGGACGCGCAAAGGACGCTGTAGCACTTTGATTTTGCGCATGATCCTTTCCGAAAATCGATTCCGATTTTCGGGGTCATGCGGCAACCCGGTCCAGCGGAAGTTTCGGCCGGCCGGCGCAAGGGCTCGGGACGCGCGAATGGCCGACGTTGGCACAGAGCGGAAAACGACAGTGCAAGCCGTAGCCGCCCGGCTGTGGAACGGCCGTTGGCTGCTCGCCGCCGGCATCGTCGCGGTCGCGGCCGTTTATGGCTATGCCGGCATGTCCGTCTATGTCGTTCTGCTCGCCTGTGCGGTGCTGCTTGCTGCCGCGATGCTGCCGACCGGCGGCGCCGGCCGGTCCCCCGAGAGCATTGACGCGATCGAGGCCAGTGGGCTGCAGCGGCTTTCCGGCGAATATCTCGCGGCTGCCGTTGCCGATCCGCTGATCATCTTCGACCGCACCGCCACCATCGTCCACGCCAACGCCGCCGCCTTTGCCGCCTTTGGCGGGATCGCGCCCGGCCTGTCGCTGTCGCTGAAATTCCGCGCTCCCGAAATGCAGGCCTTGCTGGACGGCGTGCTGTCGGGAAGCGTCGCCTCGGATGCCGTCGACTACACCGAGAAACTGCCGGTCGAACGCGCCTACCGGGTCAGTGCGTCCTCGGTCGGACACGCCACCGATCTCTTTGTGCTGGTGTTCAAGGACCAGAGCGAGACGCGCCGCATCGACCGCATGCGCGCCGACTTCATCGCCAATGCCAGCCATGAGCTGCGCACGCCGCTAGCCTCGATTTCCGGCTTCATCGAGACGTTGCGCGGCCCGGCCCGCAATGATCCGGCGGCGCGCGAACAGTTCCTGCAGATCATGCAGAACCAGACCGGCCGCATGGCGCGCCTGATCGACGATCTCCTTTCGCTGTCGCGGCTGGAAATGAAGCCCTATCTGAGACCGGGAACCGAGGTCGATCTGCGCCAGACCATCGACAGCGTCATCGACTCGCTCGGCCCGCTCGCCAGGGAGAACGGCGTAGTCATCGAGCGCGACTATGCCGAAGGGCCACTCGACGTGCCCGGAGACCGTGACGAGCTCTTCCAGGTGTTCGAGAACCTGTTGGAAAACGCCTGCAAATACGGCCAGCCGGGTGGGCGCGTCACGGTGTCGATCGCCGGGGGCGAGGCCGGTCCCGAACCGGGCATCGACGTCACCATCAGGGACTATGGCCCCGGCATTCCCGAAGAGCACATTCCGCGCATCACCGAGCGCTTCTACCGCGTCGATGTCGAGAGCAGCCGCACCCAGAAAGGCACCGGCCTTGGCCTGTCCATCGTCAAGCACATACTGACGCGTCACAACGCCAGACTTTCGATCAAGTCGGAAGTTGGCAAGGGCGCGGCGTTCACGGTCCATTTGCCGGCGCGCTGAAGCAGTACTATTTGCTAACTGCCTGTTTCTTCTTTCTGTCATCCGGCTAGCGTATCAGCACAGGATTCGAGGAAACGACTCAAAAGGCCAAAGATTCCAGGCCAAGGATTCCAGGAAGGCATTTCGTCCATGCAGTCCGTACACATTGTCAGCGCCTATGACGAAGAGCTGAAATACCTGTCGAAGCGCATCGCTGCGATGGGCGGGCACGCCGAGCGTATGGTCGAGCAGGCGATCCAGGCACTGGTCAATGCCGACCCGGGCCTCGCCCAGAAGGTCATCCGCGATGACATTGTCCTCGACGAGGGCCAGCGCGAAATCGACGACAAGGCCATTGTGATCATCGCCAAGCGCCAGCCGATGGCGACGGATCTGCGCGAGATTGTCGGCGCGATCCGTATTTCCGCCGACCTCGAACGAGTCGGTGACCTCGGCAAGAATGTCGCCAAGCGAGTGGTGAGCGTAATCGACGGCCGCCAGCCGACCAGCCTGTTTCGCGGCCTCGAGGCGCTGGCCGATCTGGCGCTGACCCAACTGAAGGAAGTGCTCGACGTCTACGCATCGCGTTCGGTCGACAGGATAGGCTTCGTGCGCGACCGCGACGACCAGATCGACGCCATGTATACATCGCTGTTTCGCGAGCTCCTGACCTATATGATGGAAGATCCGCGCAACATCACGCCTTGCACGCATCTCCTGTTCTGCGCCAAGAACATCGAGCGCATCGGCGACCACGCCACCAACATCGCCGAGACCATCTATTACATCGTCACCGGCGACCAGATGCCGGCCGAGCGTCCCAAAGGCGACAAGACCGACAAGGTGGCGCTTCCGGCGGCGCTGCCGGTGAAGTGATCGCGCCCCTCTCGAACGCTTAATCATATTGCGCTAAACTATCGTAGCGTTAAGCTTCTCAGGCCTATTGAAGGTTCTGCGTTCGGAGGCTGCGATGGAATATGTCCGAGAGTTCAAGCCGGCGCCGGCATCGTCCGGCATCATCGCGTCGAGCGTCTACACCGCCGGCAAGCGCATAGCCGACATCCCGATCGAAGAGGCCGGCGAATGGGCGAAGAAATCGGGCCATGTCGTCTGGATCGGCCTGCTCGAACCCGACCGCGAGCTGTTGCTGCGCGTCAAGGCGCAGTTCCATCTGCACGAACTGGCGATCGAAGATGCCGAGCATCCGCACCAGCGGCCCAAGATCGAGCAATATGGCGATGCCCTGTTCATCGTCGCCCGCACCGCCCAGCTGATCGACGGCCGCGTTACCTTCGGCGAAACCCACCTGTTCGTCGGCTCAGGCTATATCGTCAGCGTCAGGCATGGTCCCTCGACCTCCTATGCCGCCGTCCGTCAGCACTGGGAGAGCTGCCCGCATTCGCTGGCCAAGGGCGAGGACTTCGTCCTCTACGCCATTCTCGACTTCATCGTCGACAATTACATGCCGGTGCTCGAGCAGATCGAGGACGAGGTCGAGGCGATCGAGGACAGGGTCCTGCTGAAGCCGATGACCGGTCCGGACATCGAGCGGCTCTACATGCTGCGCCGCGATCTGTTGCGTCTGCGCAATGCGGCACTGCCGCTGGTCGAGGTCTGCCGCCGGCTGACCAGCGCCGACCTGCCGCAGATCCATAGCGCCATGCATCCGTTGTTTCGCGATGTCACCGACCATATCCGTACCGTGCAGGAAAAGATCGACAGCCTGCGCGAGGTTCTGGCCTTCGCCTTCGAGGCCAGTCTGCTGGTTGGCCAGAGCCAGGAAACGGCGAATACCAAGAAGCTGGCGTCATGGGCCGCCATACTGGCGGTGCCGACGGCGCTCGCCGGCATTTACGGCATGAATTTCGATGACATGCCGGAACTGAAGATGGAATATGGCTACCCGGTGGTTCTGACCGCGATCGCCTTGATCTGCTCGTTCCTGTACTGGCGGTTTCGCAAGAACGGATGGCTTTGAAAGAGAGCGAGTAGCGAACAGGGAGTAGCGAATAGCAAAAACGGCTTGCTCCCTGTCACAGAAGCCAAACCGTTTCTATTCGCTATTCGCTATTCGCTATTCGCTATTCGCTATTCGCTATTCGCTATTCGCTATTCGCTATTCGCTATTCGCTATTCGCTCACCTACTCCGCCGCCGCTCCGAAGCCGGCTGGAACGCAACCCTTGCGTGGTACTTGCAGTAAGGTCCAGTTTCGGCGGCCTCGTTGCCGCAGAAGTTGAAGTCTTCCGACAGCGGATCGCCATTCGGCCATTTGCAGGTGCGCTCGGTGAGCTCGGTGAGCTGCAGATGCCTGGAGATCGGGACGACAACGTTTTCGACCGGGCGGATGTAGTGGCGCGCCACCGGCTCGGCGTCGAACTGTGTCTGCAGCGCGGTGGCCCCGATCGACGTGGTGACGTGGCGCTGCGTGGTTGCGGCGCGCGACACAGACTTCTGGATCGAAGATCCCTGCGCCGTCTTCTTCTGGCGCGCCGGCGTTGCGGTAGAGCGTCCGCGGCCCGACAGCTTCAGCCGATGCACCTTGCCGATGACGGCGTTGCGGCTGACCCCGCCAAGTTGGGCGGCGATCTGGCTTGCGCTCAAGCCCTCCGACCACAGTTTTCTGAGAAGTTCGACCCGCTCGTCAGTCCAGTTCATGAGACCGCGCTCCTGCTAAGCGTGCGGCAGCCGGAATCCATTCCCGACCCGGCAACCTTTGCCGGGGCAGACACCACATATATTAGGTGATTAGGTCCGCCGCACGAAATCTAGTTATTTCCCGACTACAATTACCTCATGTGTTGACTCGGTGACAAGAGTCCCAGGTGCAACACGAATCGGTTTTTTCGGTTTTCCCCAACTTGCCCGGTCGCTTATGAGCCGGCGTCTCGTCGGGAGCTTGCCGCGCGCCTTTGCACGACGTTTTCGTTGACTTCATGGCCGAAAAACACGATAAGCCGCAAAGGCCGCCGCTTTGGCGGCTTTTTTGATTTTCCGGTACCGGAGACGCATATAATGAGCGGTTCGGCGCTTTACGAGACCTTTGCTCGCGCACCCCTGGCCTTCGACCATGGTGAAGGCACCTGGCTGGTTACCGACAAGGGCGAGCGATATCTCGATTTCGCTGGCGGCATCGCGGTCAATTCGTTGGGCCACAGCCATCCGCATCTGGTCTCGGCGCTGACCGAGCAGGCGGCCAAGCTCTGGCACGTCTCCAATCTCTACGAGATTCCGGGGCAGACCCGGCTGGGCGAGCGGCTGGCCGAGGCCACCTTCGCCGACAAGGTGTTCTTCACCAATTCCGGCGCCGAGGCGCTGGAATGCGCGATCAAGACGGCGCGGCGCTACCAGTTCGTCAAGGGCCATCCCGAGCGCTTCCGCGTCATCACCTTTGAAGGCGCCTTCCATGGCCGTACGCTGGCGACCATCGCCGCCGGTGGCCAGTACAAATATCTCGAAGGCTTCGGCCCCAAGGTCGAGGGTTTCGACCAGGTTGGCTTCGACGACATCGATGCCGCCGAGAAGGCCATTACACCCGAGACCGCGGCGATCCTGATCGAACCGGTGCAGGGTGAGGGCGGCATCCGCCCGGTGCCGACGCAATCTCTGAAGCGGCTGCGGCAGCTCTGCGACCAGCACGGCCTGTTGTTGATCTTCGACGAGGTCCAGTGCGGCATCGGCCGCACCGGCAGGCTGTTCGCGCATGAATGGACGGGCGTGACGCCCGACATCATGGCGATCGCCAAGGGCATTGGTGGCGGCTTCCCGATGGGCGCGTGCCTCGCCACCGACGATGCCGTCGTCGGCATGACGGCAGGCGTGCACGGCACCACCTTCGGCGGCAATCCGCTGGCGATGGCGGTCGGCAATGCCGTGCTCGACGTGGTGCTCGAAGACGGCTTCCTCGAAGACGTCCAGCGCAAGGCATTGCTGATGAAGCAAGGCCTGGCAAGTGTCGCCGACGAATTTCCCGATGTCATCGAAGGCATCAGGGGCGTAGGCCTGATGCTTGGCCTTAAATGCGCCATGCCCAACACCAAGGTCAACATGGCGCTGCGCGACCAGCATCTGCTGGCGGTGCCGGCCGGCGACAACGTCATTCGGCTGCTGCCGCCGCTCACCGTCACCGACGCCGAAATCAGCGAGGCGCTCGACCGCATCCGCGCTGGCGCCAAGGGCCTGGCCGACGCCATCACCGCGGCCGCCGCGAAGTAACCCCGGAACCATTCCTGATGTCACTTCGCCATTTCACCGATCTTTCCGCCGTTTCCGAAGGCGATCTGCGGTTCATGCTGGACGACGCGGTGGTGCGCAAGGCGCGCCTCAAGGCCGGCGAGCGCACCAAACCGCTCGAAGGCAAGGTGCTGGCCATGATCTTCGATAAGCCGTCGACGCGCACGCGCGTCTCCTTCGACGTCGGCATGCGCCAGCTCGGCGGCGAGACCATCATGCTGACCGGCACCGAAATGCAGCTCGGCCGCTCCGAGACCATCGCCGACACCGCCAAGGTGCTGTCGCGTTATGTCGACGCCATCATGATCCGCACCACGTCGCATGAGCGGCTGCTCGAGCTGACCGAGAACGCCACCATTCCGGTCATCAACGGGCTGACCGACGATACCCACCCCTGCCAGCTGATGGCCGACATCATGACCTTCGAGGAACATCGTGGTCCGGTTGCCGGCAAGACCATCGCCTGGACCGGCGACGGCAACAATGTGCTGCATTCGCTGCTCGAAGCCTCGGCGCGCTTCCGCTTCAACCTCAATGTCGCCGTGCCGGAAGGCAGCGAGCCGGCGCAGAAGCACATCGACTGGTCGAAGACCAATGGCGGCAAGCTGCATTTCACCCGCTCGCCCGAGGAAGCCGTCGATCAGGTCGATTGCATCGTCACCGACTGCTGGGTGTCGATGGGTCAGGAACACCGCGCCCGCGGCCACAATGTCTTCTCGCCCTATCAGGTCAATGCGGCGCTGATGGCAAGGGCCAAGCCCGACGCTCTGTTCATGCACTGCCTGCCGGCGCATCGCGGTGAGGAAGTCACCGACGAGGTCATCGACGGCCCGCATTCGGTGGTCTTCGACGAAGCCGAGAACCGGCTCCACGCCCAGAAGGCGGTTTTGGCCTGGTGCTTGGGCGCGTGAAGTGTCTGGGCGCTTGATCTGCGGGGGCGCGATGCCTATTTGCGCCGCATCACGCAAATCAAGCGCGTTTGGACGCATGTGCCCCTCCGGGCCGCATGGCCGCGCCCTGGAGCTTTGTCATGTTGGAAACGTATCAAGTGACTGAACATCACCCCAAACTCGGCGAGTTCGGCTATGCCGGCGACGATCACGTCGTGCCCTTCGAGGTCGGCCCGCTCGACGTGCGCGGCCGCACCGTGCAGCTCGGGCCGATGCTCGACGCCATTCTCAGCCGCCACGACTATCCCGAGCCGGTTGCCCGCCTGCTGGCCGAAGCCTGTGTGCTGACGGTTCTGCTTGGTACTTCGCTGAAGTTCGAGGGCAAGTTCATCCTCCAGACCCGCACCGACGGGCCGGTCGACATGCTGGTCGCGGATTTTTCCACGCCCTCGGCATTGCGCGCCTATGCGCGCTTCGATGCCGACCGGCTGGAAGCTTTGGTGGCCGCCGGCGAGACCTCGCAGCAGACGCTGCTGGGCAGCGGCGTGCTGGCGCTGACCATCGACCAGGGCGCGCACACTCAGCGCTATCAGGGCATCGTCCAGCTTGACGGCGAGACGCTGGAAGACGCCGCGCGCACCTATTTCCGCCAGTCGGAGCAGATCCCGACCGATCTCAGGCTTTCGGTGGCCAAGCTTCTGACGCCAGGCCCCGGCGGTGCGCGCGAACAGTGGCGCGCCGGCGGCATACTGGCGCAGTTCCTGCCGCAGTCGCCCGAGCGCATGCGCGTGCCCGACATTTCGGGCGGCGACGGCGATCCGCGCGACGTGACGCATGAACCGGCCGACAATTCATGGCGTGAGTTGGTGGCGCTGCTCGGCACCATCGAGCCGACCGAACTGATCGACCCGACCATCGGCGCCGAGCGGCTGCTCTACCGGCTGTTCCACGAACATGGCGTGCGCGTCTTCGGCGGCGTGCCGGTCGCCGACCAGTGCTCCTGCTCGCGCGACAAGATCCGCGGCATCCTCGAAGGCTTCTCCGCCGAAGAGATCAAGGAGAGCACTCAGGATGGCGGCATCCACGTCGCCTGCGAGTTCTGCTCGACACAGTACGACTTCGACCCGGCCGAATTCGCGGCTCAGTGAAACGCTTCCTTCTCCCCGTTTCACGGGGAGAAGGTGCCGGCAGGCGGATGAGGGGCAGCGCGACGTGGGCGAATAGCCGCCGCGTATCTCACTCAGGCGCCGTTGTGGGCGGAAGATAGTCTCACCAGTCCGGCGCCGCCCCTCGTTGCCCTGCCGTGCGTTCGTCACTCGAAAAGCCAAGCAATTGGCTTTTCGTCCGCTTCGCGGACCATTCCTCAACTCCCCGTAGAACGGGGAGAAAGACGCTAATTCACCGTCCGCCTCGTCCCCGGCAAATCCAGCGAAAACGCCGGAATAGCGATGTCGAACGTCTCGCCCCTTTTGTTGCGCATGGTGTAGTGCCCGACCATGAAGCCGGACGGTGTCGAGAGTGGGCAGCCTGAAGTATATTGATAGCTGTCGCCGGGATTGAGCTCCGGCTGGTCGCCGACCACGCCGGCGCCGCGCACCTCCTCGACCCGGCCGCTGCCGTCGGTGATGTGCCAGTAGCGCGACATCAGCTGCACGAACTCGTCCGACTGGTTGTCGATCGTCACCTGGTAGCCCCAGACATAACGGTTCTCCTGGGGATCGGAGCGATCCTCCAGGTAGAACGGTCTGACCTGCACTTCGATGTTGCGCGTGACGGCGCGGTACATGGGCTGCTCCAGTTGCGCGGCAGGAATATTTGTCGCGTTGCGCGGTTGATACGCGCAGAGCGGCATGTCCTGCCAGCCTCAAAGCGCAGGTGCCGACAAACAATGTCATTTAAGTGACACATGACAATGTTGGTGTGCACAAACTTTGCCGGGCGACTCAAGGCCCCATCTGTCGACTGACGAAGCGGCCGCGAGCGGCCTTTCCGGAGTGACCAGATCTCGATGGAACTAGCTCTCATAGCCGCCTTCGCTTCCTCCGCTTTGCTTCTTTCCGATCTCGCCAGCATCCTGCTTGCATCGTCGAAACTGAAAGCGCGGTGCCTCATCCCTCCGCCATCCGGCAACCAGCCGCCGGTCTCGATCGTCGTGCCGTCGCGCGGCGTGGAGCCGTTCACGCAGGAGACGCTTCAGCGCGCCTTTTCGCTCGACTGGCCGCGCTACGAGCTGATCTTCTGCGTCGCCCATGCCGAAGACCCTGTGGTCAAGCTCATCAACGCCGCAATCGCCGGCCATCCCGAGATTCCGGCACAACTGCTGATCGGCGATGACCGGGTTAGCGCCAACCCGAAGCTCAATAACTGTGTGAAGGGCTGGCAAGCGGCGCAGCACAATTGGGTCATCCTGGCCGATTCCAACGTGCTGATGCCTGTCGACTATGTCCAGCATCTAATGGCGGCCTGGCGGCCGGACACCGGGCTTGTCTGCTCGACCCCGATCGGCTCGCGGCCGGATGGTTTTTGGGCCGAGGTCGAATGCGCCTTCCTCAACACGCTGCAAGCGCGCTGGCAATATACCGGCGAGGCGCTGGGCCTCGGCTTTGCCCAGGGCAAGAGCATGCTGTGGAACAAGCCGATGCTCGACGCCAATGGCGGCATCGAGGCGCTTGCCGCCGAGATCGCCGAAGATGCTGCCGCGACCAAGCTGGTCAACGGGCTCGGCCTGCGCGTCAATCTCGTCGCCTCGCCGTTCGAGCAGCCGCTCGGCCAGCGCACCTTTGCCGAGATCTGGTCGCGACAGACGCGCTGGGCGCGGCTGCGCCGCGTCACCTTCCCGCTGTTCTACACGCCCGAAATCCTGACCGGTGTGGCGGTGCCGCTGCTGCTCGCGCTGGTCGCGGCGGCAAGCGCCGGCGTCGGCCTGCCCACCACGGCTTTGTGCGTCCTGGCCTTCGCCTATGCGCCGGAATGCCTGCTCGCTTGGGCCAAGGGCTGGTATTTGTCACCGCGCATCGTCACTGCCATGATCGTGCGCGATGTGATGCTTCCGGCCATCTGGACGCGCGGCTGGCTCGGCGGCGCGGTCGAATGGCGCGGCAACGCCATGACCATCCGCACCAAGGCGATGACGGAACTGGAAGAGGCCTCGTCAGGGGCGTGATTCCGGCAGCTCAGCTTGATTTCGCGATTCAATTATCGTATATACAAAATTATTGAATTTCCCTCTATTTTTGTGTACACATAATTTATGGAATGCGCCGTTGGCGATGCTGTTCGAGTGGGATGAAAACAAGGCAAAGACAAACAGGGCCAAGCATGGCGTGGACTTTGCGATCGCTCCGTCCTTCGATTTCGCCAATGCTCTTATCAGGCTCGATGACAGTGAGGACTTTGGCGAGGATCGTCTCGTTGCGATCGGTCTGATCGCGGCTGGCGTCTATGTGATGGTTTATGTCGAACGACGCCACGCCATCCGCGTTATTTCACTACGCAAGGCCACAAGGCAGGAAATTAAGGACTATGTCGAAAACCTCTAAGACCATCGTGCACCGCGAGGCTACTCCGCCAAAGCAGTCACGTGCTGATGCCTTGGCGCTTGCCAGCAAGGCGCTGGCCGCGATGACCGACAAAGAAGATGCTGCGATCACGGCTGCCGCTGAAGCCGATCCTGATGCGTTGCCGACAGATACGGTTTCTCGCCGCAAGGCCGGCCGGCCGCCGCTCGCGCGACCCAAACGTGCCGTACAATTGCGCCTCGACGCCGATGTTCTCGACCGCTTCAGGGCCGACGGTGACGGTTGGCAGACGCGGATGAACGAAGCGCTGCGCAAGGCCGTGGGTCTGTAATCCCCGGTCTGCCTCTTTCCGCTATTTGGCCGCCTTCAGCGCCTGCTCGATATCCTCAAGCAGATCGTCCGTATCCTCAAGACCAACCGACAGCCTCAGCGTTCCCGGCCCGATGCCGAGCTCGGCGCGCGCCTCATCGCTGAGGTTCTTGTGCGTCGTCGTCGCCGGATGGGTGATCAGGCTCTTGGCGTCGCCGAGATTGTTGGAGATCAGCACGATGTCGAGCGCGTTCTGCAAGGCGAAGGCTGCCTGCTTGCCGCCCTTGACGTCGAGGCAGATCAGCGTCGAGCCGCCCGTCATCTGCTTTTTGACGATGTCGGCCTGCGGATGGTCGGCGCGGCCGGGATAGATGACGCGCACGATCTCCGGCCGTTCCGCCAGGAAGTCGGCGATCTTGCCGGCACTTTCCGTCTGCTGGCGCACACGCACCGGCAGCGTCTCCAGCCCCTTCAGCAGCGTCCAGGCGTTGAACGGCGACAGGCTCGGACCGGTATGGCGGAAATAGTCGTGCAGATTCTCGTCGATCCACTTCTTGTCCGACAGGATGATGCCGCCAAGACAGCGCCCTTGGCCGTCAATATGCTTGGTCGCGGAGTAGACGACGATGTGGGCGCCGAGTAGCAAGGGCTTCTGCTGCAAGGGCGTGGCAAAGACGTTGTCGACGATCAGCCTGGCGCCGATCGAGGTCGCGAGCGATGCGACAGCGGCAATGTCGACCACTTCCAGCGTCGGGTTGGTCGGGCTTTCCAGGAAGAACAGTTTGGTGTTGGGCTTGACCGCCTTTTCCCAGTTGGCGATGTCAGTGCCGTCGACCAGCGTCGCCTCGATGCCATATTTCGGCGCCAGCGTCTCGACCACCCAGCGGCAGGAGCCGAACAGCGCGCGTGCCGCCACGATGTGGTCGCCGGCCTTGGCGCTGCACAGAAGGGCTGCCGTCACCGCCGCCATGCCCGATGCCGTAGCGCGGGCATCTTCGGCGCCTTCCAGCGCGCACATGCGCTTTTCGAACATATCGACGGTCGGGTTGGCGTAGCGCGAATAGATGAAACCAGGCTCTTCGCCCTTGAAACGGGCTTCGGCGGCCTGCGCCGTCTCGTAGACATAGCCCTGGGTCAGGTACATCGCTTCGGACGTCTCGCCGAATTGCGAACGCAGGGTTCCCCCGTGCACGAGGGCGGTTTGAGGCTTCCAGTTACGCTTCTTGGTGCTCATCGCTTTTGTTCCAGACACAAAAAAACCGGCCGCGAAAGTCGCAACCGGTCCATACGGCCTTGCGGCCCGACGGTCCTTTAGCGACTTGTTTAACGTGGCTGCAAGCCGACCGGCCAAATCACCACGGGATAACGACCCTTTAGACCTCAGCCATGCTTGCGTCAATTGCCGGCTTCATTAAGAGGTTTGTACCAGGCAGGTTCCGCAAAAGTGTCCAGCGGTTTTGCGGCAAGAACCTGCCACAAAGAGACCGGCCTTGGAACGGAGCCAGCCATTGCGGCAGACAGGCATTCTTCCCGATCAGGATATTTCCGCGCTGTTTCAGTCCGGCGCGTTGAAGTCGCCGCGCGCACTCGATTCCGATCAGGTGCAGCCGGCGAGCCTCGATCTCAGGCTCGGCGACAAGGCTTTTCGCGTCCGCGCCTCCTTCCTGCCAGGCCCCAACCACAAGGTGTCGGAGAAGCTCGAGCGGCTGAAGTTGCACGAGATCAGCCTGACCGAAGGCGCCGTACTGGAAACCGGCTGCGTCTACATCGTGCCGCTGCTCGAAAGCCTCGCTCTGCCGGACAACATTTCGGCTTCGGCCAATCCCAAGAGCTCGACCGGACGGCTCGACATCTTCACCCGGGTGATGACCGATCGCGGCCATGAGTTCGACAAGATCGCCGCCGGCTATCACGGTCCGCTCTATCTCGAAGTCAGCCCGCGCACCTTCCCGATCGTCGTGCGCGCCGGCTCGCGGCTGTCGCAGATCAGGTTCCGCACCGGCAATGCTTTGCTGTCGGAGGCGGAGCTGAGCGAATTGCATCGCTCCGAAATGCTGGTGGCGACCGAGCCGCCCAACATTTCCGGCGGCGGCATCGCGCTGTCGATCGATCTGGACGGCGATCACAATGGGCTGGTCGGCTACCGCGGCAAGCATCACACCGGCCTGGTCGATGTCGACAAGCGCGCCGCCCAGGATGCCGTCGACTTCTGGGAACCGCTCTACAAGAGCGGCGCCGGTGAACTGGTGCTCGATCCCGACGAATTCTACATTCTGGTCTCGCGTGAGGCCGTGCACGTGCCGCCGCTCTACGCCGCCGAGATGACGCCCTTCGATCCGCTCGTAGGCGAATTTCGCGTCCACTATGCCGGCTTCTTCGATCCGGGCTTTGGCCATTCGGCGTCCGGCGGCACCGGCAGCCGGGCGGTGCTCGAAGTGCGCAGCCACGAAGTCCCGTTCATCCTAGACCATGGCCAGATCGTCGGCCGGCTGGTCTACGAGCACATGCTGAAACGGCCGCAGGCGCTCTACGGCACCGATCTCGGCTCGAATTACCAGGCTCAGGGCCTGAAGCTTTCCAAGCATTTCCGCACCGCCGGCTGAACCCTCAATCACCGTCGGGCAAAATACTTGCCTGTGCCGGCTCGCCATGCTTGGCTGTCCCTGCTGCCGGAAAACAACGGCCTAGGGGAACAAAAATGCAAATTTCGAAATGGATCATATCGGCAGCAGGCGCTGCCATGCTGGTGATTGCGGCTGGCTCGCTGGCGCAAGCGCAGGAGAAATTGAAGATCGGCACCGAGGGCGCCTATCCGCCCTTCAACACCATCACAGCGGACGGCAAGGTCGAAGGCTTCGACATCGACATCGCCAATGCTCTGTGCGCGCAGATGAAGGTCGAGTGCGAGATCGTCACCCAGGATTGGGACGGCATCATTCCGGCGCTGCAGGCGAAAAAGTTCGACGCCATCATCGCCTCGATGAGCATCACCGAGGAGCGCAAGAAGCAGGTCGCCTTCACCAACAAATACTACACCACGCCGCTGGCGCTGGTGGCGCCGAAGGACAGCGATCTCACCTCCACCGAACCGGCCGCCCTTGCCGGCAAGACGGTCGGCGCGCAGGCCTCGACCACCCAGGCCGACTACGCGCAGAACGCCTATGGCAAGGCCGGCGCGGAAGCCAAACTCTACCCAACCCAGGAAGAGGCGATCACCGACCTGCAGAACGGTCGTCTTGACGCGGTGATCTCGGACAAGTTCGTGCTGATGGACTGGCTGAAGAAGGCGAGCGAAGGCTGCTGCAAGCTCGTCGGCGACGTCAAGGGCACCGAGACGCAAGCCGGCATTGCCGTGCGCCTGGAAGACACCGCCCTGCGCGACAAGCTCAACGCGGCGATCGACGCCATCGTCGCCGACGGCACCTACAAGAAGATCCAGGCGAAGTATTTCGATTTTGATATTTATTGAGGTTGAAGCTGCCAATCTCCCCCCTTGAGGGGGAGATGGCCGGCAGGCCAGAGGGGGTCGCTGCGCGTCGAACGTCAGCGCCATCTGGTGCCGCGGAAGACGTCGGCGCTCCGCGCGCAACGACCCCCTCTGTCGCCTTCGGCGACATCTCCCCCTCAAGGGGGGAGATCATGCTCTCACAGCGCCTTCACCGCCACCTTCACCGGCTGCTCGATCTCCAGCGGGTTGCGCAGCGGCAATCCAAAATCTCCAGCTTCGATCTCGAAGACATCGCCGGCCTGCGTCCTGATCCCATCGGCAAACGACAGCGTCGCCGTGCCGAACATGTGCACATGCACGTCGCCCGGCTGGCGGAAGGCCGAGTATTTGAAATGGTGGTGCTCGAGATTGGCGATGGTGTGCGACATATTCGCTTCGCCCGACAGGAACGGCTTTTCCCAAAGCAGATTGCTGTCGCGATAGATTCGTGATGAGCCCCTGATGTCGGCCGGCAGGTCGCCGATCAGGATCTCCGGTCCGAACGAGGCGTTGCGCAGCTTGGAGTGCGCCAGGAACAGATAGTTCACCCGCTCGGTGACGTGGTCGGAAAACTCGTTCGACAGCGTAAAGCCGACCCGGAACGGCGCGCCGTCGTCGCCGATGACATAGATGCCGGCGATCTCCGGCTCCTCGCCGGCGTCCTGCGCAAAGGCCGGCGACATCAGCGCCGCGCCTGGCGCCACCGCCATGGTGCCATTGCCCTTGTAGAACCATTCCGGCTGCACGCCGGTCTGGCCCTTGGCCGGCTTGCCGCCCTCGAGCCCCATACGGAACATCTTCATGGAATCGGTGAGCTGCTCCTCGCCGCCGTCGCTGAGCTTCTTGTGCATGGAATCGCGCGTTGCCGCCGATCCGAGATGGGTCAGCCCGGTGCCGGTCAGGTGCAGATGCGCCGGATCGGGATGGTTGATCGGGGACACCAGCCGGCCTTTCTTGTAGACGGCGTCGAGGTCGACGGCTTCACCGTATCCCTTGCGCTCGATCAGCGCGGCGAGCCCAGTGCCGGTGCGCGCGGCTTCCATGGCCAGCGAATAGACGCTGCGGGCGCCGTTGATGACCCTGGTCTTGCCGCCGCCATTGCGGGCGACGACGCGGATCGTCTCGGCGTCGTCGAGAATCTGGGAGATCAGCATGATGAAACCCTCTCTCATGTGCCTTGGCCCGGTTGCCATCTCGCAAACCTTGACCTGCGCGGCTCGGACCTCGCCGCGCCACGGGTTGAACTCTTCGTCCGGATTGCGCTCGCGGGCTTGATCCCCTGAGGGGACTTGCTGATGCCGGCAGGTTGCCGGCAACATCGCGATCTTGACCCGTATGCCTTCTTCGTTGCCTCGCCTAAAGCCTGTCAGGCCTTGTTCTTGTTGTAGACGTCGAAGATCACGGCGCCGAGCAGCACCAGGCCTTTGACCACCTGCTGCCAGTCGACATTGACGCCCATGATCGACATGCCGTTGTTCATCACGCCCATGATGAAACCGCCGACCACCGCGCCGATGACTTGGCCGACGCCGCCCATCGCCGAGGCGCCGCCGATGAAGACGGCGGCGATGACGTCGAGCTCGGAGCCGAGGCCAGCGGCCGGCACGGCCTGGCCGAGACGCGCCGCAATGATCAGGCCGCCGAGCGCCGACAGCACGCCCATATTGATGAACACCATCAGCGTCAGCCGCTCGGTGTTGATGCCCGACAGCTGCGCCGCCTTGGGGTTGCCGCCCATGGCATAGATGCGGCGGCCGATGGTCATGCGCTTGGTGACGAAGACGAACAGCGTGATCAGCACGCCCATGACCAGCAGCACCACCGGCAGGCCCCGGTAGCTGGCGAACTCATAAACCAGGAACAGCGCCAGCGCGCTGGCGACCAGCGTCTTGACGATGAACAGGGGGAAGGGCTCGGCCTCATAGCCATGGCGCTCGCGTTTGCGCCGGGTGCGGACCCCGAAATAGGCATAGGCCAGCACGGCGATCAGGCCGAGCACGACCGTCGTCATGTGCAGGGTCACGCCGCTGCCCAGTATGGTCTTGCCGGCTGCGTTCACTACCGGCGGGACGAGCGTCAACGGGCCGATAATGTCGGGGATGAAGCCGGAGCTGAGCATTTTGAAGTCGTCCGGAAGCGGACCGACCGAGGATCCGCCGCCCAGCAGCGCCTGGCAGATGCCGCGGAAGATCAGCATGCCCGCCAGCGTCACGATGAAGCTCGGTATCCGGTGATAGGCGATCCAGTAGCCTTGCGCGGCGCCGATCAGGCCGCCGACGATCAGGCAGACGATCGAAACCACCAGCGGATTGCTGAGTGGCCCGAGCTGCCAGATGACCATCATGTTTGCCGCCAGCGCACCGATGAAACCGGCGACCGATCCGACGCTGAGGTCGATGTAGCCAGAGACGATCACCAGCAGCATGCCCAGCGCCATGACGATGATGAACGAGTTCTGCTGCACCAGATTGCTGAGGTTGACCGGCTTGAACAGCGTCCCGGACGTGGTGAACTGGAAGAACAGCATGATGACGATCAGCGCGATGATCAGGCCGTATTCGCGCAGATTCGTCGTCAGCGCCGAGACGGCGATGCGCGGGCGCTGTTCTTCGGCGACGTTGCCCTGCGGGGCCGGGGCGATTTCGGTGCTCATGCTGCTTTTCCTTCTCCCCGAACGATGGCGCGCATTATTTTTTCCTGGCTTGCTTCAGACGCCGGCATTTCGCCGACGATGCGCCCTTCGTTCATGACGTAGATGCGGTCGGTAATCCCCAACAATTCCGGCATTTCCGACGAGATGACCACGATCGACTTACCTTCCGAGGCAAGACGGGCAATGATCGTATAGATTTCATATTTGGCGCCGACATCGATGCCGCGTGTCGGCTCGTCGAGGATCAGCACGTCCGGGTCGGCGAACAGCCATTTCGACAGCACCACCTTCTGCTGGTTGCCGCCCGAAAGATTGCCGGTCATCTGATAGACGCTGGACGCGCGGATATTGGTCTTCTTGCGGTAGTCGTTGGCAACCGCGAGTTCGCGCATGTCGTCGATCACGCTGTGGCGCGAGACGCCGCCGAGATTGGCCAGCGTGATGTTGTGCTTGATATGGTCGATGAGGTTGAGACCGTAGGTCTTGCGATCCTCGGTAACGTAGGCGATGCCGTGCTGGACCGCCTTGCTCACCGTGGAGACATCGACCGGCTTGCCCTTGAGCAGCACCTCGCCGGTGATGCGGCGGCCGTAGGAGCGGCCGAACAGGCTCATGGCGAATTCGGTGCGGCCGGCGCCCATCAGCCCGGCAATGCCCACCACCTCGCCCTTGCGCACATTGATGTCGATGCCCTTGATCACCTGCCGCTCGGCATGGAGCGGGTGATAGACCGACCAGTTCTTCACCTCGAACACGACTTCGCCGATCTTCGGCTCGCGCGGCGGATAGCGGTCGTCGAGCGAACGGCCGACCATCGAGGTGATGATGCGATCCTCGCTGATGTCCTTTTTGGCCAGCGTCTCGATGGTGCGCCCGTCGCGGATGACGGTGACCTTGTCGGCGACCCGGTTGATCTCGTTGAGTTTGTGCGAGATCAGGATCGAGGTCATGCCTTGCTTCTTGAATTCGAGCAAAAGGTCGAGCAGCGCCTGGCTGTCCTTTTCGCTCAGCGACGCCGTCGGCTCGTCGAGGATCAACAGCTTGACGTCCTTGCTCAGCGCCTTGGCGATTTCGACCAATTGCTGCTTGCCGACGCCGATATTGGTGATCAGCGCATTGGGGTCCTCCTTGAGGCCCACCTTCTTCAACAGGGCGCCGGTGCGCTTCTCATTGGCGTCCCAGTCGATGACGCCGTATTTGGCGTTTTCGTTACCGAGAAAAATGTTTTCGGTGATCGACAGCATCGGCACCAGCGCAAGCTCCTGGTGGATGATGACGATGCCCTTGTGTTCGCTGTCATGGATGCCTTTGAACTGGCATTCCTGGCCCTGGAAAATGATCTGGCCGTCATAGGTGCCGGCGGGATAGACGCCGGACAGAACCTTCATCAGCGTCGATTTGCCGGCGCCGTTTTCGCCGACCACGGCATGGATTTCGCCTTCCTCGACACTGAGGTTGACGTTCGACAGCGCCTTCACGCCGGGGAACGTCTTGGTGATGTCGCGCATCTCCAAAATCGTCGAGGCCATGGGAACTACCGCTCCTTGAGAGGTCGGCAAACACTGCCGGCGAGGTCGGTAACAATACCGGGCCCGCTGGTGAACGAAAAGGGGCCCTGCGTTGCGCAGGACCCCTGATTTTACAACCGAATTTACTTCAGTTCGTCGGCCTTGATGTAGCCGGAGTCGACGACCAGCGCCTGGTAGTTCGACTTGTCGACATCATGCGGCGTCAAGAGGATCGAAGGAACGACCTTGACGTCGTTGTTGTAGGTCTTTTCATCGAGGCCGTCCGGCTTGCCGCCCGAGAGCACCTTGTCGACGAGTTCGACGGTGGCCTTGGCCAGTTCGCGGGTGTCCTTGAACACGGTCGAGTACTGCTCGCCCGAGATGATCAGCTTGACCGAGGCGGTCTCGGCATCCTGGCCGGTCACGATCGGCCAAGGCTGAGCGTCGGTGCCGTAGCCGACAGCGCGCAGCGAGGCGGTGATGCCGCGCGACAGGCCGTCATAGGGCGACAGAACGCCATCGACGCGGCTGCCGTCCGAGTAGTTGGCCGACAGCAGGTTGTCCATGCGCGCCTGGGCGGTGGCGGCGAGCCAGCGCAGCGTGCCGACCTTGTCCATGCCGGTCTGGCCGGACTTGATCTTGATCGAGCCGTCGTCGATCAGCGGCTGCAGGACGGAGATGGCGCCGTTGTAGAAGAAGAAGGCGTTGTTGTCGTCCGGCGAGCCGCCGAACAGCTCGACGTTCCACGGCTTGGTGTTCGGGAAGCGCTCCTTGAGGCCCTTGACCAGCGAGTTCGCCTGGATCACGCCGACGCCGAAATTGTCGAAGGTGGTGTAGTAGTCGACATTGGCGGTCTTCTTGATCAGGCGGTCATAGGCGACGACGACGACGCCGGCGTCAGCGGCCTTCTGCAGCGCGTCCGACAGGGTCGTGCCGTCGATCGAGGCGATGATCAGCGCCTTCGGGCCCTTGGTGATTTCGTTTTCCAGCTGGCTGAGCTGGTTGGGGATGTCGTCCTGCGCGTACTGCAGGTCGACGGTGTAGCCGAGAGCTTCGAGCTGGGACTTGACGGCGTCGCCGTCATTGATCCAGCGCTGCGAGGTCTTGGTCGGCATCAGCACGCCGACAAGACCCTTGTCGGCTGCGTGCGCCGAGTAGGTCATGGCAGCAATGCCAAGGGCCGCGACGGCGGCCAGTGTCTTGATGATTTTCACGTAAAACTCTCCCTGGTTGATGGACGCGACACCTCGGGGCTTCGCGGGCCGCGCAGTCGGGCGGATGCGCCAAAGCGCCGCCGCCGTCATATCGATCTCCGGTATCCTCCCAATCGGCCCTCAGTCGCCTGATTTCAATCGATACGATTTTGCTCGTCATCGACCGTCAAGTCTTGAGGACGCGCGAAGGGTGTGTCCCTTTGCCATAACTGTCAAATGCGATCTTCGGTGGTTGCTATACCGAAACCGGTATATGACAGAGCTGGGTCGGAGCAGTAGCTGGAGTGGGAGACATCATGGCGGCGTTGGGCAATCCTCGCGGAATTTCAGACAGTTACGATGAACTGCCGGGCGCTGGCGAAACACTTCTGCGCAGCGGCCTGAGCCTGCGCCACATGCGCATGATAGCGGCGCTGGACGATCACGGTCGGGTGAGCGCGGCGGCGCAGGTGATGAACATCTCGCAGCCGGCGGCCTCGCGCATGATTTCCGAGATGGAAGCGGTGCTCGAAGTGAAGCTCTGCGAAAGGCTGCCGCGCGGCATCACGCTCACACCTTACGGCAAGGCGTTGGCAAGGCGCGCGCGTTCGATCCTGCTCGAAATGCGCGAAGCCGACCGCGAAATATCGGAGCTCAAGGCCGGCAAGGGCGGATCGGTGTTCCTCGGCGCGGTCACCGCGCCGGCGATCGAACTCGCGGTGCCGGCGATCCGCGAAATCCGCCGCCTCTACCCGCGCATCGAGATCACCATGCAGGTCGAAACCTCGAATGTGCTGGCGCGCGAACTGATCGCCACGCGCCATGATTTCATCATCGCCCGCATCCCCGACGACCTCAATCCTCGGCTGTTCGAATCGCGCGTCATCGGCGTCGAGAAAGCTTGTTTGATCGTGCGCCGCGGTCATCCGCTGAGCAATGGCAAAGCGGTGCGGCTGGAGGATACGGCCGCCTATGACTGGGTCTTCCAGTCCGGCGGCTCGCCGCTGCGCCAGGCGATGGAAAGCAATTTTTTGAACCGCAACATCGCGCTGCCGGACCGCATCCTCAACACCTCCTCGCTGCTTCTGACCTTGGTCATGGTCGCCCAGTCCGACGCCATCGCCCCGGTGTCGATCCAGGTGGCAAAATTCATCCAGAACCCCGACGGTCTCGCTGGCGCCATCGACGTCGTCCAGACCGAGTTCGACATCGAGGTCAGGCCCTACAGCCTGATCACGGTGAAGAACCGCGCGCTGTCGCCGGCCGCCAAGATGCTGCACGATTTCATTTTGCGGGAAGTGGGATGATGGCGGCGTAGTGGAGCAGGTCTCCCATCGCCGGCATCGCCACCACCATCATCGCAGGCACGGCTGGAGAAGGGTCTGCCACCGCTATTGGCGCCACGGCCGGCGTCACGTCCGCTGCTGGCGCAGACGCGTCTGGTTGCGCGTCTGGCTCTGAGAAACCGGCAACTGGTGCGCCGGCCCTCACAGCTATGCGGCCGATGGGTACCTCTCGAAGCGAGCTTCGCCAATTCCTGGGCCGTTGCCTCCGAAAATAGCTTTCTTCACGTGCTCAAATGTCGCGATTGCGTCGGTTGAAGAGACCGCTCTCGATCTATATTAGCGCTGGCTACAATTCAAAGGCAGCCTGTTGTTAACCATCTTGATGGTAGCGTGGATGTCATGTGACGAGCGCGAGGTTAACAGCAATGCCCACCAATCTGCCGCCTGCATGGGTTGGATGGACGGTGGCCATGGCGATTGGGTTCTTCACCGTCCTGACGATGCTGCCCGCGAAGGCGGAGACGGTGAGCGGCAATCCCGGTGGCCAGATCGTAACCTTCGCGTTGCACGTCGCCAAACTGCGCGCCGCCGACGAGCCAGTGCACTTTGACGGGGCGTGCGACAGCGCCTGCACGCTCTATCTGTCCCTGCCCGTCGAGCAGCTTTGCGTTACCCCGCGTGCATCCTTCGGCTTCCATCTGCCGTACGGCGTCGGTGCCCGTCAGAACGCGGTCGCTGCCAACTACCTGCTCTCGCAATACCCCGATTGGGTGCGGCAGTGGATCGACGAGCACGGCGGCCTGTCGCACACCCTGATGCGGATGGAAGCCGATGAGGTGGCAATGCACCTTCCCATATGCGCCGAGGTGCTGGCATGAACAGGGTCGCAATGCGCAGGCGTGCGGCAGGGCGGTCGCCGGCCAACTCCGTCTAAATCATCGATTTTTGCTGGAGCGGGTAGAGGGAATCGAACCCTCGCGTTCAGCTTGGGAAGCTGACAAGCTACCATTACATCATACCCGCGTCGGCCTCTCGATATCATGATGGGCCTGCTTCGGGCAATCGCCCTTGGACAGCTCTTCGGAAACGGCTGTTGGAAACCCCGCCGGCGGGAACATCACTGCCGCACGGGCAGTTCCATGCGTACCCGCGCCATGAACCGTTCAGAATCCGGATCGTCCCGTCACGCAGGCCGGCAATCTGGCGGGCGAGGTTGAGGCCGAGGCCGGCGCGCCGCCGACCGAAAGGCCTGTTGCCGGAATGTAACGCTGCCTCCGACAACCGTGTCCCCTGGCAGACAAGCCAGCCGCGCTTCCCCCGCGCGGGGGATGCGCGGTGCATCCGGCGCCTCTACAGCGGAAACCGAGATCCGATTCGACAGGTCCGTTGGGGACGTTTGCGCCGGCGCTCGACCCTGTCGTTGGCAACGCCAACGCAGAGTTCAAACCAAGGCGTCGAAGACGATGCCGCCACCGAGGGGACTTCATGCTTCGTCTGCCCACTCTTGCTGCTTCACTGTTCGCAACCTCTGCCGCTTTCGCCGCTGATGCGGTGCTGCCGATCGCCGTGGAACCGGCGGCGCCACACATTTCCGGTTATGGCGAGATTTATCTCGGTGGCCTGCAGCTTTCTACTTTCGGGGAAGACACCGACGTCCACGCCGGCGGCGGTGCGGGGCGCGTGAATATTCCGTTCGCCGAGAAGTGGAATGTCCAGCTTGACGGCACCTACGACCGGATCTGGAAGGATGGCGACTTTATCGATGGGCTCGGCGGCGCTGTTCATGCCTACTACCGCGATCCGCAACGTTTCGCGGTCGGTCTGTTCGCGACCTACAAGCGCTACGGAACCGGCTTTGCGGATGCGAACGACTACACAGTCGGGCCTGAGGCACAGGTCTATTTCGGCAATCTGACGCTCTATGGCCAGGCCTATTGTGGCAAGACCGATGTGGATTTCGACAATCCGACGGAGTGGGGCGTTCGCGGTGTTGCGCGCTATTTCGTGCAGCCGAACCTGAGGTTCGACGGCGAAGTTGCCTTCAACAGGGTCGGCTTCGATTTTGCCGATTTCGATACGGTCAGTCTTGCGGCCCAGGCCACGTATAGGTTCGAAGGCACGCCATGGTCGCTGTTCGGCCGCTACCAATACGAGCGAATCTCGGCCGAATCCGAAACTTTCAACACCTCCAACAAGTACACGATCGGTCTGCGCGCCAGCTTTGGCAGCAGGACGCTGTTCGACGAAGATCGCAATGGCGCGACGATGGACACCTATAGGTCCAATTTCATCTTGCCCTTCGGCGGCGCGAGCTAGGGTGGCATTTGGAGAAGGTCTAACCCCAACGGCTGACCTCACAGCCCTGTCCGCAATATGTCGGAGGGATACCCCGCTGCACGGTGCTCGGGCGACTGCGGAGCCGCCCCGGCTTGATGCCGGGCGGCCAAGTGCGTATCTCTGGGCCTGTGTCCGAATCCGGGCATCCAACTGGAGGCAGGCCTTTGTCCGCATTGACGCGCTTTCTCGGCGACTCGCCCGTCAGGGTGATCGTCAAGCTCCTGGTCGTGTCGTTCCTCGTCGGCCTGGTGATGAATGCGTTCGGCTGGACGCCGATGGACGTCTTCTATGGCGTCCAAAAGTTCTTCATCGATCTGTGGAATCTCGGCTTCCACGCCATCGACCGCTTCCTCGGCTATATCCTGCTCGGGGCCGCGATTGTCGTGCCGGTCTTCATCTTCTTGAGGATTGCCAACTACCGGAAGTAACTTTCGTTCCTCAGGCGAAGGTCGCCGCCACCTCGAACAGGATGGCGTGGCGCGCCGCCAGCGCCGCCACGTCGGTCGAATAGCCGCCACCGATGACGCCGCAGACCGGAATGCCCAGCGCGCGGAAATGGCTGATCACCATAGCGTCGCGCGCGCGCAAGCCGTCATCGCTGAGCGACAGCCGGCCAAGCCGGTCCTCGACATGGACGTCGACGCCGGCATTGTAGAAGACGATGTCCCAGCGCGCCTTGGCCGAGAGCTCCGGCAGGAGGACGCCCAGCCGTTCGAGATAGGCGGCATCGCCGGTGCCGTCCGGCAGCGCGACGTCGAGATCGGAGGCGATCTTGCGCACGGGATAATTCCGCTCGCCATGCATGGAGAAGGTGAACGCGCGTGGTTCGTCTTTAAGAATGTTCGCGGTGCCGTCACCCTGATGCACGTCGAGATCGACCACCAGGATGTTTTGGGCAGCACCTTCGGCGAGCAGCACCAGCGAAGCGACGGCGACATCGTTGAAGGTGCAGAAGCCCGCGCCTTGCGCGCGTCGCGCATGGTGGCTGCCGCCGGCGGTGTTGCAGGCAATGCCATCGATAAGCGCCAGTCTCGCCGCCAGCACCGTGCCGCCGGCGGCGAGTTGCGCCCTGAGCGAAACGCGTGGGCCCACGGGAAAGCCGATCTCTCGCTCGATCTTTTCCGGCACCAAGCAAGTGATGACCTGATCGACATAATCAGCCGCATGGGCGAGCTTAAGCCAGGAGGCCGGCGTCGGCTCGGGCATCGACAGCGCCTCGGCGTGGATCAGACCCCTGATGTGCAAGGCCTGCATCAGCAGCGGATATTTGCTCATAGGAAAGCGATGATTGACGGCGAAGCCGGCATCGTAGTCGGGGTGGTGAACGATCTGCAGGGGCATGGGCTGGATCCGGCGAACTTGCCAGACCGAAGATTCGGTTGGCCGTCACGGCAAGGGTGATTGCGCGGTGGCCGGAAAATGGGGCACATCGGCTGTTCGATCAAGCCGCAATCAGCAAGGCAGCAATCCCCTGGACACGGGTGCAACCCCAGCCGACGCGAAGCCCTTCGCCGTCACCAACCGTTCGGTGCTTGCCATCGCCGTGCCGATGACGCTCGCCTATCTGACGACGCCGCTGCTCGGCATCGTCGACACGGCGGTGGTCGGGCAGTTCGGCGATGCGGCCCTGCTCGGCGGCCTTGCAGCCGGCGCGCTGGTCTTCGACGTCGTCTTCAACACTTTCAATTTCCTGCGCTCCGGCACCACCGGTCTCGTCGCCCAGGCATTCGGGCGCGGCGACGAAACCGAGGAGCAGGCGGTGTTCTGGCGCGCCGTGCTGATCGCGGTCGCCGCCGGCATCGCGCTTGTCGCCCTTGCGCCGCTGATAGCCATCGCCGGCCAGAAATTCATCGGCGGCGAACCGCGCGTCAGCGAGGCGATGGGCGTCTACATCCGCATCAGAATGCTCGCCGCCCCCTTCGCGCTGATCAACTACGCCATCCTCGGCTATGTCCTGGGGCGCGGCGAGGGCGGGCTTGGGCTGATGCTGCAGGCAGTGCTCAACGGCATCAACATTGTGCTCTGCATCCTGCTCGGCCTGAAGCTCGGTTGGGGCGTTGCCGGCGTCGCCTGGGCGACCGTCACCGGCGAATTGCTGGCCATGCTGCTGGGGCTCGCCATCATTGTCTGGCGGTTCCGGGCCGCACCCCGCCTGCCGCGGCATTGCCTGCTCGACATGGCCGCCTTCCTGCGCATGCTGTCGCTCAACCGCGACATCATGATCCGCTCCTTCTCGCTACTTACCGCCTTCGCGCTGTTTACCCGCCAGGGCGCGCAGTTCGGCACGCTGACGCTGGCCGCCAATGCCGTGCTGATGAACTTCTTCCTCATCGCCGGCTATTTCCTCGACGGTTTCGCCACTGCGGCCGAACAGTTGGCGGGACGCGCCATTGGCGCGCGCGCCGAAACCTCGTTTCGTCGGGCGGTGCGCCTGACCCTGTTCTGGGGGTTCGGCCTCGCAGGCACCGCGACACTCATCTTCTGGCTCGGCGGCGCCGGCCTGGTTTCTTTGATCACCACGTCGCAGGACGTTCGCGCTGTTGCCGACATCTACCTGCCTTGGGCGGCGCTGACGCCGCTCAGTGGCGTGCTGGCCTTCCAGATGGACGGCGTCTTCATCGGCGCAACCTGGTCGCGCGATATGCGCAACATGATGCTGGTGTCTTTCCTGGCCTTCAGCGCCGCATTGTTCACCTTGGCGCCGTCCCTCGGCAATCACGGCCTGTGGGCGGCGCTGCACGTCTTCCTGCTGGTGCGCGGCTTCAGCCTGCTAGCGATCCTGCGGCTCAGGCTGCGCACGGCTTTTTAGCGCGAGTCCCGGGTCAACGTCGACGCGCTTGCACTCCCAGCCGATTGCCCTACGTCTTGCGGACACACCAATTGTTCGGGAGAAGCTTGTGCGAGGTTACTTGCCATATATTTTGGGTGCGGCGCTGGGGCTGGTCGCGGCGTTCATTCTCGCGGCAATTTTCGGCATCGGCGGAACTCCGCAGTTGCTTCTTTTCGGGGTGTTGCCTGCCCTCGGCGGCGCCATCTTTGAGCGGACCACCAATCGTGGTTGAACCGAGACGCTTCACAGCAACTCAGAGCTGCTTCGACGCCCAAAGGTCGAGCCTGCTCCCACGCAGATCGCGAATGGATTTAAGCCGTTCTCGTTCGACGAAGCGCACCATCTCGGTCAGAATGCGGCCCGGCAGCGCCGGCCCGGCATAGATCATGCCGGTGTAGAGCTGAACGAGATCCGCGCCGGCGCGGATCTTTTCCAGCGCTGTCTCGGCAGAATCGACGCCACCGACGCCGATAATGGCGCGCTCGGGACCAAGCAGCTTGCGCATCTTGGCCAGCACGATGGTAGAGCGCTCGAACAGCGGTTTTCCCGACAGACCGCCGGTCTCGCCGGTCGTACTGTGCAATCCGGTCCGCGCCAGCGTCGTGTTGGAGACGATGACGCCGTCGATCTGCTTCTCGGTCACCTCGGCAGCGATGTCCTCCAGCTCGGCCTCGACCAGGTCAGGCGCAATCTTGAGGAAGATCGGCGGTTTTGCCGAAGCTGTCGCACGCGCGGCGACGACGCGCGCCAAAAGCTCACCGAGCTGTTCGCGCGCCTGCATGGTGCGCAGGCCGGGCGTGTTGGGCGACGAGATATTGACGGTGAGATAGCTGGCGTATTTCGCCAAGCGCGAGACGCCCAATTCATAGTCACCGACACGGTCGGCGCTGTCCTTGTTGGCGCCGATGTTGACGCCGACTATGCCGTCGCGCCCCTTGCGCGCGGCAAGCCGTTTCTCAGCCGCCTCGTGGCCCTCATTGTTGAAACCCAGCCGGTTGATCACCGCATCATCCTCAGTCAGCCGGAAAATGCGCGGCTTCGGATTGCCGGCCTGCGGCAGCGGCGTCACCGTGCCCACCTCGGCGAAGCCGAAACCGAGGCCAAGCAGCGCATCCGGCACCTCGGCGTTCTTGTCGTAGCCGGCGGCCATGCCCAGCGGATTGGGGAAGGCGATGCCACAGAGGCTGACCTTCAGCCTGTCATCGCGCACCGTCCGCGCGCCGACAGGCAGGCCGCATCGCAGCGCGGCGATCGATAGGCCATGCGCCGTTTCCGGATCGAAGGTGAACAGCAGCTTCTGGCCGATGCGGTCGAGCATGCTCATTCGGCCTCCAGCGCCGGGAATTGATGTGCGCCATCAGTGCCGAGCGGCAATGGCCGCACCCACAGCACGGCGTTCATGTCGAGCACGCCATAGAGATGCGGGAACAGCGCGCCGCCGCGTGAGACCTCGTATTTCAGCGCTTCGCCCAGCCGGGCTCCGTCGATAGCCACCAGCACCAGATCCGTCTGGCCGGCGAAATGCTTTGCCGCCGTTTCCCTGGCTTGTCCTGCGGTGGAGAAATGGATGAAGCCATCGGCGATGTCGATCGGAGCGCCGGTGAAGCGGCCGTTTTTCTCGGCCTCGCGCCAAAGCGCTTCGGGCGCGATCTTGTAGATAATCTGAGACATTGTTGCGCTATAATCCGGATGGCTCATGCGGGGAAGGGCAACTCTTCCGCATTTACGGCGCAAAGCTGTGATAGGTTCTCGCATACTGGCTCGTGGAGGATGGAACATGCGTCTGCAGCACATACTGATCCCCGCCGCACTGGTCTCGCTGGTCGCGGCATCGGCCTGGTCGGAGGAGACCGATCACTACCGGCTGGAAAAATCGGCCAATGGCTATGTCCGCATGGACACCCAGAGCGGCGCCATGTCGATCTGCGAGGAGCGTTCAGGCCAGCTCGTCTGCAAGATGGCGGCCGACGAACGCGCCGCCTTCCAGGATGAAGTCGATCGTTTGCAGGCCTCGATGAAGGCCATGGACGAACGCGTCACCAAGCTGGAGAATTCGCTGTCCGCCCGCCTCGAATCGAAATTGCCGAGCGAGGAGGATTTCGACAAGACGATGAACTACATGGAGCGCTTCATGCGCGGCTTCATGGGCATCGTCAAGGAGATGGACAAGGATAATGGCGACGGCGCCAAGCTCAATTCGCAAAAGACCTGAGCCGCATCCGGCCATTGCCGCTTGAAAACAGAACGCTTCGCCGCATAATCGTCCGGTCCCGAAAAAAGCCGCTAACCAACAACGGGATTTGGGGAGGAACATTTGCCGTCGGGCTACACCTTCGTCATCGCCGACGACCATCCGCTTTTCCGCGGTGCGCTGAAAGAGGCGCTTGCCGGCGTCGGCGATGTCGCCGCCATTCACGAGGCCGGCGATTTCGAAAGCGCCAAGGCGCTGGTCGTGGCCAATGAGGATGTCGATCTGGTGCTGCTCGACCTGTCGATGCCGGGCGCCAGCGGCCTGTCCGGCCTGATCTCGCTGCGCGGCATCCACCCGGCGGTGCCGCTGGTGGTGGTGTCGGCGCATGATGACCCGGTGACGATAAGGCGCGCACTCGATCTCGGCGCGTCCGGCTTCATCTCCAAATCGGCCAGCATGGAGGAGATCCGCCGCGCCGTGCAGACGGTGCTGGCCGGCGATATCGCAGCACCCGTCGGCATCGACCTCGGCGTCGAACGCGACCCCGAAATATCCGACCTGATCAAGCGGCTGCAGGCGCTGACGCCGCAGCAGACGCGTGTGCTCGGCATGCTGGCTGAAGGGCTGCTCAACAAGCAGATCGCCTACGAGCTCAGCGTCTCCGAAGCGACGATCAAGGCGCATGTCTCGGCCATCCTGCAAAAGCTCGGCGTCGACAGCCGCACCCAGGCGGTGATCCAGCTGTCCAAGATCGGCAGCGACCCGCTGCAGCCGGTGAACTGAGCGCCCCGGGCGCGCTCAGTTCTGTTCGGCTGCCGCCAACCAATCCGCCGGCGGCTTTAACTCAGCCGCACCGACAGTTCGACGTCGTCGCCGAAGGGCGTCGACATGTAGCCCGATGCCGGGGAGCGCACGCGCTCCAGATATTCTGGGCTGAAATCGGCGTTGTCGGCGATCACCAGCGCGCCGGGCCTGAGCCGGCTTTCGACCAGGCTCAATATCTCAGGGTAGATCGCCTTGGCGCCGTTGAGCAGCAAGAGATCGATCGTTTCAGGAAGATCATCGCTCAGTGTCTGCAGCGCATCGCCCTCGCGGACTTCCACCAGATCGATAAGGCCGCCCTCTGTCAGATTGGCCTTGGCCCGCATCACCTTGGACGGCTCGAACTCGGTGGTGATCAGGCGGCCGCCGCCATTGTCTCTAAGCGCTGCCGCAAGATAGAGCGTCGAGATGCCGAACGAGGTGCCGAATTCGATGATGACACGGGCGCCTGAGCTGCGCGCCAGCATGTAGAGCAGCGTGCCGGTTTCCGGCGAAACCGCGAGCCAGAGGTCCTTCAGCCGCCCGTAGAAGTCGACATACTCGGTCTTGCTGCTGAGCAGGCGTGCCCGCTCGTCCTGAGAGAGCCCGGCCGCTGCCGGGCTCCTCGCTGCTTCGGCCTCCTTGAACAGGCGGGCAAGCAGCGGTGCCAGCGGGGTGAGAGTGGTCATGAAAAGTCTCCAGTCGAAAAATCATTGCGTTCTTGTGTCGTGCAAAAAATACGAATAATCCTTCAGGTTTCCAATTCGCATTGCCGGACAGCACCATGGCCGAACGTCCAAGTCCTTCTATTTCCTCGCGAAAACAGCCCAAGCAGGCGCGTGCGGTCGAACTCATTTCGGCGATTTTGGAAGCTGCTGTTCAGGTTTTGGCGAGCGAAGGCGCGCAGCGTTTCACCACCACGCGCGTGGCCGAAAGGGCTGGCGTCAGCGTCGGTTCGCTCTACCAGTATTTCCCCAACAAGGCCGCACTGCTGTTCCGGCTGCAGAGCGACGAATGGCAGCAGACGACCGACCTTTTGTGCGCCATTCTTCAGGACGTCGAAAAGCCGCCGCTCGAACGGATACGCATCCTGGTCCACGCCTTCATCCGCTCGGAATGCGAAGAGGCAGGGCTGCGCGTGGCGCTGAACGACGCTGCGCCCCTCTACCGGGATGCGCCAGAGACGCAAGAAGCAAGGGCCATGGCGGACTGCACGGTCGAGGCTTTCATGCGCGAGGCGTTGCCCGAGGCCTCGGATGCGGTCCGGGACCTCGCCGCCGATCTGATCACGACTGCGCTAAGTTCGGTGGGCAAGGATTTTTCAGGCAGCCCGCGCACCGACACGGAGATCGAAGCCTATGCCGACGCCATGGCCGACATGTTCTGTGCCTACCTCATAAGCCTCGGCCACCGCTGAAGCGCGATAGCAGAGTGCGTTACTCCGCCGCCGAAGCCAGCGGCCTGACCCTGGCCATCATCGAACGCAGCACCGCCGGCTTCAGCGGCTTGTTGATCACCGGCACGTCGAGGGCGGCGGCGGCGGCACGGACCTCCGTGGAGCGGTCGGCGGTAACCAGCACGGCCGGCAGATCTCGGCCGTGGATGTCACGCAGCCGCGCAATCACATCGAGGCCGCTCCTGCCGTCGAGATGATAGTCGGCAAGCACGATGTCGGGACGATCGGCCCTGGCGAAATCCTCTGAGCCGGAAAACGTGCCGACGCTGCAGCCCCAGCCTTCGAGCAAAAGCCGCATGCCGTCGAGGATGCGGGCGTCATTGTCGATGCACATGACACGCAAGCCGGCCAGCGAGTTCGCGGTGCGCGAAGGCGCCTTCGGCTCGACCTCGCGCCGCGGCGCTTCAATCGCCGCAACCGGCAGGATGACGGAAAAGCGCGTGCCTTTACCGGGGTTGGAAAAGATCCGGATTTCGAGCCGCAGGACGCGGGCGATGCGGTCGACGATGGAGAGGCCGAGGCCGAGACCTTCAGCCTCGCGCATGCCTTCGTCGAGCCGGGCGAACTCGTTGAAGACCGTGTTCAGCTTGTCGCCGGCAATGCCGATGCCGGTGTCGATCACCTGGATTTCGGCGAGCTCGCCGCGCCGCCGCACGCCGACGAGGATGCGGCCATTGCGTGTGTATTTGATAGCGTTGGAGACTAGGTTCTGGATCAGCCGGCGCAGCAGATTGCGGTCCGTCATCACGCTGAGCGACGAGGCCATGATCGTTAGCTCGAGTTTCTTTTCGGCGGCGAGCGGCTGAAAGTCGTTACCGATCTGGCGCAGCAGCCCGTCCAGCCGGAAGGCGCTGTCGTCGGGTTTCATCGCGCCGGCGTCGAGGCGGGAAATGTCGAGCACGGCGCCCAGAATGGTCTCGACCGATTCCAGCGAGGATTCGATGTTGACCGCGGCCTTGCCGGCCGGACCCTTGCCGGCCTTTTCGATCAGCGACGAGCAGTAGAGCCGGGCGGCGTTGAGCGGTTGCAGGATGTCGTGGCCGGCGGCGGCGAGGAAGCGCGTCTTGCCGAGATTGGCCTCCTCGGCCAGCATCTGCGCCTGCGCCAGCTCCTCATTGACACGCGTCAGTTCGATGGTGCGCGTCTTGACCCGCTGCTCCAGCGATTCATTGGCCCGTTTCAGCGCCAGATCCTGTTCGACGCGTCCCGAAATGTCGGCATAGGTGGCGACGATGCCACCGTCCGGCATCGGGTTGGAGCGCAATTCAAGGATGCGGCCGCTGGTCTTCAGCTCCATCTGCCACGGGCTGACGAAGCTGGTCAGCCGGTTGAGCATCGCCACGCGCTGGTCGGCCGGAATATCGCCGCGCTCGGCGAGGTGACGCAGGATAAGGTCGAGGGAGACGCCGACCTGGCCCATCTCGTCGGGCAGGTCGAACAGCGCGCGATATTGTCTGTTCCAGCAGATCAGGCGGAAATCCCGGTCGAAAACGGTGATGCCCTGTTCCATCTGGTCGAGCGCGATCTGCAACAGGTCACGATTGTGCTGCAGCGCCTCGGTGGCATCGTCGAGCAGGCGGAAGGCGTCCTTGGATTCGCGGTCGTTGCGGCGAAACAAAAGCGACAGGATCAGCCGCGCCGAAGACGAACCGACCGCGCTCGCCAGCAGCTGCTCGGAAAAGCGGATGACATCCATGCTGGCTTGTTCATTGCCGTGCAGCGAGACGCCGGTGCTCTTTTCGAAGGACTGGAAGGAACGCTCGGTACGCTCGACGCCGAGATAGCGCGAAATGGTGTCCTTTAGCACGTTGACGGTGATGGCCGTGCGGAAGCGGCGCAGGCTGGGCATCGGGCTGGCCTCGCGCGGCACGAAGATCGAGGCCTGGATGCGCTCCAGTGGTACCGACGCGCGCGACAGTGAGCCGAGGACAAAAAACAGCGTGTTGACTGACAGGCTCCACAGCACGCCGTGGTTCAACGGCTCGGCGATGGTGCCGAACAAAGCCTGCGGCCGCAGCGCCTCGAAGCCGAACAGGCCCTGCACGACGATGGCAGCGTCGGGCGCGGAAAGCGACGGCAAAAGCAGCGTATAGCCCCACACGAGGATGCCGGCGACCATGCCAAGTGCTGCACCCCTGCCATTGGCGCCGCGCCAGATCAGGCCGCCGATCAGTGCCGGCGCGAACTGGGCGATGGCCGCGAACGACATCAGGCCGATCGACGACAGCCGCACCGCGTTGGTGCTTTCGCGGTAGTAGAGGAAGGCGATGAACAAGAGGATGAAGATCGCGCCGCGCCGCACATTGAGGATCAGCGTCGACCAGTCCTCATTTTCCGAAGTCGTGGTCTTGAGCAACCGGCGCACGAAAAGCGGGATGACGAGATCGTTCGAGATCATGATCGACAGCGCCACGCTTTCGACGATCACCATGGCGGTCGCCGCCGACAGGCCGCCGATGAAGGCCGCCATGGCGAGCACGTCATGGCCGCTGAACAGTGGCAGCGACAGCACGTAGAGGTCGCTGCTGGTCCTGGCGCCGACCAGCGACAGGCCGGCGAAGGCAATTGGCAGCACGAACAGGTTGATCGCTACCAGATAGAGCGGAAACACCCAGGTCGCGGTGCGCAGCTCGGCCTCGCCGCGGTTCTCGACGATGGTGACGTAGAACTGGCGCGGCAGCATGATGATGGCAAAGCCGCTCAAGCAGGTCAGCACCAGCCAGGTGGCGAGCGAGGTGTTATACCCCATCGCCTGCCGCACCTGGTTGTTTTCGGCGAGCTTTGCGATCATGTCGCCCGGGCCGCCGAAGATCAGGAAGGTGACCATCAGGCCGATCGCCAGGAAAGCGGCGAGCTTGACCACGGTTTCGACCGCCACCGCCAGCACCAGCCCGTCCTGGTGCTCGGTGGCATCGGCGTGGCGGGTGCCGAACAGCACCGCAAACAGCGCGAGCAGCATGGCCACGACCAGCGAGATGTCGCTGACGAACGGATCGAAGGACGGCGGCGATCCCGTATAGTGCTCGACCATCAGGCCGACCGAACCGGAAATCGCCTTCAACTGCAGGGCGATATAGGGCACCGCGCCGATGGTGGCGATCAGCGTGGCGATCGCCGAGACGGCAAAGCTCTTGCCGTAGCGGGCGCCAAGGAAATCGGCAATCGAGGTGATCTTCTCGCTCTTGGCCAGCCGCACGATGCGGTTGAGCAGCGGAAAGCCGAACACGAACACCAGCACCGGGCCGGTATAGATGCCCAAAAATTCGAGGCCGCGCTCGGAGGAAAGCCCGACCGAACCGAAGAAGGTCCAGGAGGTGCAATAGATGGCGAGGCTGAGCGCGTAGATGAAAGGTCGGGCACGGCCGGGGCCCGATACCGCCGAACGCCGGTCGCCGAGGCTGGCGATAGCGAACAGCAGCGTCACATAGGCGATGGCAATGATGACGATGAACCAGCCCTGCACGGCCCGAAAGTCCTCCCTGGCCGGTATTCGCCCGGCGCGCCCCAGACGCAATCACAGCTTTGGGGTCGAGTCCATCGCGGCTTTCGGCGCATGGCGGCTGCATGTCGCCCTGTCGAGCTGTGACCTAAGGTAAGGAGAAAGCGGTGTTTTCCAGCGATTGCTTCTGTTGCAACCTCAGGTTTTTGTTATGGTATGTGCGGGCCGGCGCCGAAGGACGGCGGCAGCGCGGCCAGCCATGACAAGGAGGGTCGAATGCTGAAAGAGTTCCAGGAATTCATTTCCAAGGGCAATGTGATGGACCTCGCGGTCGGCGTCATTATCGGCGCTGCCTTCGGCAAGATCGTCGATTCTCTTGTCAATGACATCATCATGCCTTTCATCGGGGCGCTTGGTGGCGTCGACTTCTCGAACTACTTCATCGGCCTGTCGTCTACAGTCCATTCGACCAATCTTGCCGATGCGCGCAAGGAAGGCGCGGTGTTCGCCTACGGAAATTTCATCACCGTGGCGCTGAATTTCATCATCCTCGCCTTCATCATCTTCCTGATGGTCAAGGCCGTGAACAATCTGCGCAAGCGGCTGGAGGCCGAGAAGCCGGCACCGGCGGCCGCGCCGCCACCGGCCGACATTGCGCTGTTGACGCAAATTCGCGATCTCCTCGCCAAGAAATAGCTACGAGGCAGGTTCTTGGACTAAAACCCCGGTCGTTCGCGGCCGGGGTTTTCTGTTGTCGTATCTGCTAAGAGCATCCGCTCGACACCAAAACGGACCTGTCCATGACCCTGATCGATAGCTTGCGCCCCGAAGCCGTGGCCGCACCCGAAAGCGGCATTGTCGCTGTCGTCAATTACGGCCGCACACGCGAGGGCATGATCCCGCTTTGGGCCGGTGAAGGCGATCTGCCGACGCCTGCCTTCATCTCGGAAGCCGCCACCAAGGGGCTCGCTAATGGCGAGACCTTCTACACCTGGCAGAAGGGCATTCCAGAGCTGCGGCAAGCGCTCTCCCGCTACTATGCCAGGCATTTCGGCAAGAATTTCGCCGAGGAAGAATTCATCGCCACCGGATCCGGCATGCATGCCATCCAGCTGGCGCTGGCCGCCGTCGCCGGCAGCGGCGACGAGGTCGTCTATTTGTCGCCGGCCTGGCCGAATTTCGCCGCCGCCGCCGGTGTTTCTGGCGCTACTCCTGTGGCGGTCACGCTAGATCAGTCGGGCAATGGCTGGTCCTGCGATGTCGACAAGATCGCTGCCGCGGTCACGCCGCGCACCAAGGCGCTGTTCGTCAACACGCCCTCCAACCCAACCGGCTGGACCGCCGACCGGGAAACGCTGCAGGCGATCCTGAACCTCGCCCGCGAAAAGGGCCTGTGGATCATCGCCGACGAGATTTATGCGCTGTTCCACTACGGCCACGGCCGCGCGCCGTCCTTCCTCGACATAGCGACCGCGGAAGACCGCATCCTGTTCGTCAACTCCTTTTCCAAGAACTGGGCGATGACCGGCTGGCGCGTCGGCTGGATCAAGACCCATCCCGAGCTGCAGCAGGTGTTCGAAAACCTGATCCAGTATTCGACCTCGGGTGTCGCCCAGTTCATGCAGCGTGGCGCCGTCGCCGCCCTCGACCATGGCGATGGCTTCATCGTCGAACAGGTGGAGCGGGCCAGGAAGGCGCGCAACTTGGTCTGCGATATAATCGGCGCCACCGGCAAGGCGCGCTTCACCGTGCCGCAAGGCGCGTTCTACCTGTTCTTCACCGTAGACGGCATTACCGATCCACGCCGGGCCGCCTTCGACATCGTCGACAAGGCCAATGTCGGCCTGGCTCCCGGCACCGCGTTCGGCCCCGGCGGCGAAGCGTTTTTGCGGCTGTGCTTCCACCGCCGCCTCGATCAGCTCGAGGAAGCCGCGCACCGGCTGGCGAAATGGATGAAGACTGTTTGAGGCAACCGTTCGCCACACGCTGGACAGGATCTCCGGCGCGTGTGCAGATTCTGGACCGCTGCATTCCTCGGCCGCTGTAATGGCATGTATCCTACGGTCTCCGCGACGTCGCTTCGCTCCTGCTCCGCCCTAGGATGACGAAGTGAGGATCGTTTCAGCCAATCGCCAAGGTATGTGATTGGGCACAGACCCTATGCCTTCGTCATCCTAGGGCGAAGCAAGGAGCGAAGCGACGCGGCGCAGACCCTAGGTGTTTAGTCCCGGCGTTTGATGGGTTGGGTTGAGTCGGAACCGTTCGGGCTGTTTTTCCCATGTTTTGCAGATGAACTCATAAGGCGTGAGGCCCTTGAGGCTCTTAAGCCGGCGGGCGAAATTGTACGCGGTGATGAAGTCGACGAGGTGTCGGCGTAGCTGATCGTGATCCTCATAGTGGAAACGTGCGACGGTCGCCTCCTTGATGGTTCGGTTCATCCGCTCGACCTGGCCATTGGTCCAAGGATGGTTGATCTTTGTGAGCCGGTGCTCGATGCCATGGTCGGCGCAGACTTCATCGAAGATATGCCGGGGAGCATGGCGATCGCTGGTTCGGTTGGCGAACTGGATACCGTTGTCGGTCAAAATGGTTTGGATGGCGTAGGGCACGGCCGCGATCAGATCCCGAAGGAACTGGATCATCGTCATCTTGTCCGCCGTTGCGTGCAATTGCACATAGGCAAATTTGGACGTCCGATCGATAGCAACGAAGAGGCGCAGCTTACCCTGGGCAGTCTGCACCTCGGCGATATCGATGTGGAAATACCCGATCGGGTAGGCCTTGAACTTCTTCTTGGCCGGCTTGCCGATACCCGTCTGCGGTAACTGCGAAATGCCATGGCGTTGAAGGCAACGATGCAATGACGAGCGCGTCAGGTGTGGGATCGTCGGCTGTAGGGCATAGAGGCAATCATCGAGCGGCAGTTGCGTATGCTTGCGAAAGGCGACGATGGCTGCTTCCTCTTCGAGCGACAGCACCGTCGAACGCGGATCTCTGGGCCCGGTCGGAAGATCGGCAGTCGAGGTCCGACCCTTCCACTTGAGAACTGTCTTCTGATTGATCCCGTAGCGCTTGGCCAGCGTCCTCAGGCTCTCTTGACTATTTTGTATTGCTCGACGGATTGCCTCTGTCGTTGTGGCGCGGCCGTGTAGAACCTGTCCCATAGCGCATCCTTCCATTCGGAAGAAAATATCGCACCATTAAAGCTCGGGATCAAACACCTAGGATCCATGCCGTGACCGCATCCCATGTCTCGACCAGTGCGTCCTGCAGTCCTGCGATCAGCGCGTCGGTATGGAATGGCGTCGGCGTGATGCGCAGCCGCTCGGTGCCGCGCGGCACGGTCGGATAGTTGATCGGCTGGATGTAGATGCCGTGCACGCCGAGCAGGCGGTCGCTGGCCATCTTGCAAAGTTCGGGGTCACCGACCAGCACCGGCACGATATGCGTCGGCGACTCCATTACCGGCAGGCCGGCGGCGCTGAGAACCTCTTTGGTCCGCGACGCCTGGCGCTGCTGCGCATCGCGTTCGGCCTGCGAGCGCTTCAGGTGGCGGATCGAGGTGGTGGCGGCAGCGGCGATCGCCGGCGGCAGCGCCGTGGTGAAGATGAAGCCCGGCGCATAGGAGCGCACGGCGTCGATGACGGCGCTGTTGCCGGCGATATAGCCGCCCAGCGTGCCGAATGCCTTGGCCAGCGTGCCCTCGATGATGTCGATGC